>WRKD01000213.1 GCA_009778255.1 Bacillota bacterium | reverse complement strand
GCGAGATAATCTAGAGCGCCTTTTAATAAAACAACAACCACTGCGTAATAATTATTATACCATATTTTGGTTACATTTTGGTAACACTTATTGAACATCAACTCTTTACAGAAAGTTGATATTATAATATAAAGATATAATTAGTACGAAATTCGGATTAAATTAACAAGCTACTGCTCTTGCTATAGGGCACACTTCACAATAAGCATTGTAAATATTTAAAATGCTCTATTTTTTGGTATGATGAATTCATCATTCATTATGGAAAAAATAAATTATTTATACCCCAGCGCTGGGCCCACGGGCTAAATACTGTCCGCCTGGTCTTTTAGCCAATAATCGCCCTTCTTCTGCCATCAGTTCCCCGCGCAGCCAAACAGCCCGAATGCGTGCTGTAAGCTCCATCCCCTCATAAGGGGTATAATCTACATTTTGCCATTGTGAAGCAGCCTCTATTGTATAAGGAGCATCTGGTTCTATAATTACTATATCTGCATCTGCTTCCGCTCGTAACACTCCTTTGCGTGGATACAAACCAAAGATACGAGCCGGATTCTCTGCCGCCAGCATAGCCAGTTGCGAAGGAGACAGCTTTCCTTGCGACACGCCATAACTATATAGCAATAATGGCCTATGTTCAACCCCCGGCAAGCCATTGGGAATGCGCCGAAAATCTTTTAGGCCCTTGCTTTTTTGCCCGGCCATATTAAAGCTGCAATGATCTGTAGATACCACATCCATTTCTCCGTGTAACATGGCTTGCCATAAGGCGTTTTTATCGGCAGAGCTGCGTAATGGAGGCGAACACACATATTTTGCCGCTTGCGCAAACTCTTGCTGATACATGGCTTCTTCTAAAAACAAGTATTGCGGGCAGGTTTCCAGCCAAACTTTCTGGCCACGGAACCGCGCTGCCCGCGCTGCTTCTAGGGCGCGCTCACTGCTCAAATGTACAATATATGGCACGGTACCTGCTGCTTCAGCAATAACTAAAGCTCTGACTACCGCTTCTGCTTCCGCATAGGCAGGACGGCTTGCCGCATGGGCTTCGGGAGCGCGCCGCCCTTCGGCAAAGAGCTCTTGAGCTAAACTTTCTACTAAATCGCCGTTTTCGCAATGAAACATCAATAAACCGCCCATAAGCCTTAAGCGGCGGCTCAATTCATAAATAGCAGTATCTGAAAGACGCAACTGCTTATATGCCATATACACCTTAAAAGAACTTACACCCTCTTCTATTAGTTTAGGCAATTCCGCGGCTATTGCTTTATTCCAATCTGTAATAGCCATATGAAAGCCGTAATCACACCAGGCTTTTTCCTTGGCCAAATCATGCCAGGCGGCTAAAGCCGCTTTCAGAGAGCCTTTTTTCTCTTGGGTAGCAAAATCAAGCACAGTAGTAACGCCACCCATTAAAGCAGCACGGCTGCCACTGGAAAAATCGTCGGCAGTATGGCAAGCAGGTGTATCCATATCTAAGTGGGTATGCGCATCTATGAACCCGGGAAAAACCATGCAGCCTTCGGCATCGTAAATCTCCGCCCTGTCATCTTTTATATGAGGGGCAATAACTACAATACGCTCGTCGTCTATTAATAAATCGGCGTGCATGCAAAACTCTGTTTGTACCAATAAACCGTTTTTTATCAAAGTTTTCATGGTAGGATTCTACCTCCTTAACGCTGCAGCAAACTCTTGCACCATATTTTCCGATAGCCCGCGCCAAAGTGTCGCTTTACCGGCTTTTAGAACAAAACCTGGATTAGAGCTGGCTGCAAAATCCTTTTTATTAAAAAACAAAGTAGGTTTATCGCGATAAGGCGCACCTTCATAGGGGCAGAACACGGCACAGTTACCACATTCGTTGCATAAAGCGTCAATATGTATTATTTGTCTTCTTTTACCCACACTAAGCACACGATTAGCCCGATTAGGACAAACATCCACACAGCATTCACAAATTAAATCGCAGCTTAAGCAGCGCCCTGGCTCTGCGGTTTCCGTAGCTAAACGTACTTTCCGACGCCGCGCCGCGGCAGCAGCGCGTTCGTCTTTTGCTATAGTCGGCGGTTGCAAACCTACTACTGCTTGAGCAATGCGCCAAGCATCTGCAATAGCTTCAGCAACAGTAGCCGGACCGGCTTTACCATCTCCCGCCACATACAACCGTGGTATTGAACTTTGCAAATCCGCATCTAAGCGCAATAAACCTTTTTTGTTCAAAGCCAGCCCAGCCCGACGGTAATACTCACTATCCACTTGCTCGCCCACCGCAGCCACCAGGGTATCTACCGGCAAATCGAAGAATTTTCCTAATGGCCGCGGTACTCGGCGGCCATCCTCTCCCGGCAGGGATAGCCGCATATACTCGCAATTAAGCAAACCATTTTGCAAACCCACCGGCTGAGCAAGAGTATGCAAACGCACGCCTTCGGTAAGCGCCAATGCCAATTCTACC
The DNA here is from genome assembly GCA_009778255.1 of Bacillota bacterium. Classification (GTDB taxonomy): domain Bacteria; phylum Bacillota; class Dehalobacteriia; order UBA4068; family UBA4068; genus WRKD01. The sequence goes on along the minus strand of WRKD01000213.1, from coordinate 19,345 downwards.
GCTTCTGCCGGCATTAAAAGACGGCTGCGTCTATATACTATATGCGCTTCTGACACTCCCGGTAAACGCAGAGCAGCCCTAGCCGCATCTATGGCAGTATTTCCTCCGCCTACCACAGCCACAGATGGGCCCACCCGTAAACTCTGTGGCGCGGATTTAGCTTTTCGCAAAAAATCGACCGCATTAATACTTTCCCCATACTGCAGAGGCAAGTTGCCTGCACAAGTAGCACCTAAAGCAAGTACAACTACATCATATTCCAATAATAGTTTAGCCGGATCTGTTATTTCGCATCCACAGTAAAATTCCATATCCTGCACTACAAATGCTTTTAAATCGCAAGCTAAAGCCGTATCTGGCAGGCGAAAAGAAGGTATTACAAATTTAGGTATACCTCCTATTTCTGGCTCGCGCTCAAACACATCAACTTTATAGCCGCCGCGCCGTAATAAATAAGCCACCGAAAGCCCGGCTGGACCTGCGCCTATAACCGCTGCTCTGCCTTTTTTCGCCGGCGTCAGCTCTTCGCTAAAACGCTCTTTAATTTTAGCCGCTTCTTCTTTAGGTAAATATTCCGCCTCTGTAATAGCCATCTCCATTTCTTCTATGGCAGTCTGCTTACAGCCGCGAATTTGTAATGGCTCGTCATAATGGGTACGGCGGCAAAAGCTTTCGCAGGGACGGGGGCAAATATGCCCGGTTATGGCAGGCATAGTATTGCGGCTGCGAATTATTTGTGCGGCTGAAAGAGCATCTTGCTGGTTCAATGCACGCAGATAAGCCGGCACATCTTGCGCGAAAGGGCAAGCCATTGTGCAAGGAGCACCACCGCAGTCTTCCAATGGCAATGCATACCCATTTTTTTTGCCACTTAAACCCAATTTATGATAACGCCCGTCCTGTAGAGCGCGTGCGGCTATTTCTTGTAATAGCTCTATGTTGATATGCGGCGGCGTCATAATACCCGCTAAGGATTCTGCCACATCTGTTAAACGAGTAAAACCACCGGGTTTTAATAGAAGAGTAGCGCAGGTAAGCGGAAAAAGCCCCGCACGCAATAGGCCAGGAGCATTATCTGCATCCAAGCCGCCGCAATAAGAAATGGGCAATTCGCCGCCAGTAGCTTCGGCTAAACGCGCAGCTAAGTTTACTGTTAGCGGAAAAAGAGGCGAGCCGCTAAGATACAGTTCCTTTCCTTCAATAAGTTCTTCGTTGTTGACAATTGGCAAGGTATTGCTAAGCTTTATTCCAAATACCAGCCCTTGTTCTTGCCCCCAAGCCTGCAAACGCTTAAACATAGGCAGGGCCTCGGGCAGCTGCAAATCTTCACTAAAATGTTTATAATCTGTATGTAAAACATAGCCAAAACGATGTAGAGTTTGCGCCACAAAACGTCCACCTAAGAGGGTAGGGTTACATTTTATAAAAGTATGCAAACCTTTTTCTCTAAGTAAATATGCGGCAATATCTTCAATTTCCCCAGCCGGGCAACCATGTAAGGTAGAAAGAGTTACTGAAGAGCTTATTTGTGGGCTGATATTTTGCAAATACTCTGCGTTTACCCTACTAAAACGCCCTAAATTATTATACGCCCATTGTTCGCATTCGCGCCAGGTGTCACAAGAAGAAGCGTCTTTTATTCCTTCAATAAAATCATCCACCGCAGTGCTTTTAATTCCCGCTAGATCATAACCCACACTGAAATTAAAAAGAAAACCATCGCAACGGCCTAAATACCATTCCCGGCTTAAAAGACAAATGGCATAATATGCACGAATATATTCCGATAAAGCCTGCTGGGGAGAAAACTCACTGGACCATTCGGCATTATAACCTTCTTCAAGCGCATAAATGCAGGGCTTGTTAAGGCCCAAATCTTCACCAAAAAGCTTTTGCACAGTTTTTAGCTCAAAAAAACGCGCGCCTGCCAAATAAGCGGCTACTATACCACTAGCCAGTTGAGTATGTGGTCCGGCTGCCGGACCAACCAAATTTTCTATATATTGCCCGCAAAACAGCATTGTTCCAGCATCTTGCCCCACACGAAACAAATACTGCAAGCCCAGAGCAGTTTCATCTTCAGCATATTCTTTGAGTAAGCTTTCCATAAATTCCGCAAAAGGCTGCGGGCGCATAATATCGCTCATATAAATCTCCTATGTTTACTCAAATTCTAGCCCACAGTTTATTGGCGGCTATACGGGCTTTTGCACAAATTTCTTCTTCATCAAGTTTACATAATTTGCCCTTATACATAAGCAGTTGACCGGCAGCCAGCACGGTGCGCACCTGCCGTCCATTAAGACCAAAAACAGCGTGTCCGTTTGCATTTGCTTCATCCAAAGGCGTAAATGGTTCATAATCCAATACTATAATATCTGCTGCTGCACCTGGTCTAAGCTGCCCCAATAAAGTTGAAAAATGCCTCATAGCCAAATGAGGATTCTCATTGAACAGCAAATCTGTAGCCAGTGCAAAACCGGCATTGCTATCCCGTAGCTGATGCTTTTGCAACAATTGAGCCGCCTTCATGCTCTCGAACATGTCGTGGGTATAGCCATCTGTACCCAACCCCAGCCTTACTCCGGCAGCTTGCATTGGAACAAGCGGCGCACAACCCACGGCATTGCCCATATTTGATTGAGGGTTATGGATCAGCGCCGTTTCACTTTGCGCCAAAATAGCAATCTCTTCTTCATCCACATCTATGCCATGGGCGGCTATGCAATGCGGGCCCAATATGCCCTCTCGTTGTAAGCGCTGTACTACCCGTAGTTTGTGTTCCTGCAAACAATGCCTCTGATCTTCCGGACCTTCCGCCACATGCAGATGAAAGCCTGTGTCTGCCGAAACGGCAGCTCGGCTGGCAGCCATGGTCTCGTCGCATACAGTAAAAGAAGCATGTAAGCCCATCATCCCAGATAAGAGTGGATTCTGTTCCTTATGACAATAATTAATAAAACGCGTGTTTTCACGTATTGCCTGAAGCGCTTTATTGCGCCCCATGCGATCCGATACCTCAAAACAAAGGCAAGTGCGTAGGCCTGCCAAATTCGCCGCTTCAGCAATTAAAGAAAGGCTACCGCCAATATAATTAAAACTGGCGTGATGATCAAAAACTGTGGTAACCCCATTTTTAAGGCAATCCATGAAGGTCAATAAGGCGGAAAGATGAATATCTTGCTCGTTTAAAGCAGCATCCAGCCGCCACCATAAACCAGAGAGTATTTCAGCAAAACTTTGCGGAGCGAAACCCGGTAAAGCCAGACCTCTAGCCAATGCACTATAAGAGTGTTCATGCATATTAATCAAGCCCGGCATAATCAGCCCGCCCTCTGCATCCAGCAAATCGGCTTTTGGATACCTCGCCAAAATATCCGTCGCCTCTCCCACTTCTACAATACCGGCTCCTGAAAAAACCACAGCCCCCATTTCTAACCAGGGTTGCTGCATATTGCGAGTTAAAACACGTCCATTATGCAGAATGCAAATATGCATATTATCACCTCCGGATGATGTCAACGTATATTATTATAACATCTTACATCATCTTTTAGCAATACGTATGCACAGTATAATCATAACAGAACCAACAGGAATTAATTTTTCCTAAACTCCTGTGTATTGGCGGCAGCGAAAATGCTATCACGCCAAAAATCTTTATGCTGTAAAATAAAATGCGTAGTAGAAGCAAACAACTTTGTTGCCTACGCTGAACCTAACTTAGTCGCCGTAGCCAGCTCAATAAATAATACCCCAGGCTTAAATAACCTCTGGGGCATGGCACAGATACAAGCCGATCTGGCTTGGGATATATTCATGTGAAAATATCCTAACGATCGCCGCTTCCAACCTAAATTACGTTTTGACCGTCTTCTTTATACTTTAGTCTTCCAGTTTAGCCAAAATATCTTCATCAATATCATAGTTGGCATATACCTGCTGTACATCGTCATTATCTTCCAAGGCGTCTAAAAGTTTTATTAGTTTACGCGCCATATCCACATCGCCTATAGCGACGGTATTGGCGGGCTTCATAACTATCTCTGCACCGGATACCGTATAACCTGCGACCAATAATGCCGCGCGTACCGGTTCTAAAGATTCCGTGTCTGTAAATATGGAAGCCAGCTCCTCCTCAATTTCAATATCTTCAGCCCCTGCTTCCAATGCCAGCAGCATTAAATCATCTTCATCCTTACCTTTAAGCTCGGCAACTATTTGCCCCTTGCGTTCAAACATCCAACTCACACAACCGGTTTCGCCCAAATTACCATTATTACGTGAAAATATATAGCGTATTTCACTGGCTGTACGATTACGGTTATCTGTCATAATGGCAGCAAGCACCGCTACACCACCAGGCCCGTAGCCTTCGTAAAAGAACTCTTCGTATGCGGTATTTTCTGTATTGCCGGCCGCTTTTTGAATACAGCGATTAATATTATCCGCCGGCATATTATTGCTCTTAGCCTTTTGAATAGCCAGCTTAAGACGAAAATTGCCATCGGCGTCCGGTCCGCCCTGTTTTACGGCTACCGCAATCTCCTTAGATATTTTAGTGAAAATCTTGCCGCGTTCATCGTCGATTTTACCTTTTTTTCTTTTAATGGTAGCCCATTTGGAATGTCCGGACATAAACACCTCTCCTTGCTATTTACCGGTTTTATTATTCTTCAACTATTTAATTTTCGCCAAAACCATACCATTCCCCTGCCGAAAATGCTAATGCATGAATGTACTGAAAAAAATGTTCTACCTGTTTTGATGTGCGCCTAAAATTACTATCTACAAAGCTCCACTTCCCCCCAAGCTGCCATAACATCTTTGCATATAGCAAGCGCCCCCTTTATACCGGGCAAGGTGGCAATAAACTCTATTGCCGCGCCCACGTCTTGCGAGCTTTGAACACGGTTTGCCAAAGCAGTAGCAGCCGCATCGGCGTACAGGGTATTAGCAGCCAAAACAACTGCCGCATCAGCTTTGCCATAACTGAAAGATGAACCTATCGTTCCGGAAGAGGTGCATATACCCAAGGGTTGCTGTGCAGCTCTTATTATTAAACCTAATTGCCCTGTATAGGGGTTATTAGGTCCGGCATATACGCCCACTATACGATCTTTAGAAGTAGCCATATATATATCGCCGCCGTTTTCCACTATCACTTCCGAACTATAACCGGCTAAAAATACTCCCACTGCTTGGGCGAAAGCTCCGGCTACAGAAGCCATGGGGCCAACTCCGGCAAGTGCGGCGGCTTGCGCCATATCCTCTGCAATAGAGGGAGCATTTATATGTGGTTGGTAGACTATATGAGAAGCTGCAAAACCGGCGTCTTGCGCTAGATAAGCCTGCAATTGCAGGCGTAGCTCTACAATATAAGCAGAGGTAGCGTGAGCCAATTCAGTATTCCATATTCCAACGGGCAGGCAAATAGCTAAATCTGTCTCCCCATGACAAAGCCGGGCAGTTTCCAGTTCCGCACCATAATTGCAACGATATATTTCCCGGTCTTCCATATAAGGGCCTCATATAGTTCATGCAATACTACTATATTCCCTAAAGTCTGGAGTAGTAGAAAGTTTGCAACTGCTTTTTTAAAGGATAGTTATACATCAAGGCGCATAGCATGAGCCGGGCAAGCCTCTATACACATATTGCAGACTACACATTTTTCACCTTCGAAACGCACTTCTAGGCTGGGGCGTTCCAAATACAAAGCGCCGCTTGGGCAAACCCCTGTACAAAGACCACATTGAGTACAAAGATGTTCGTCCCAGCTTACCTGCTCCACTAAAGATTGTACTTGTAATCCCTGTTGTTGAAGACAAATCAAAGCCCGGCGATAATTCGCTTCTGTACCAGAAAGGCCTAATAGTAAATAGCCTTTTTTTTCTGGGCTCACTTCAGCCCGTATAATATTTGGCACAAGATTGAATTCTTTAACCAATTGATAAACAATAGGCTGCTCTACCAACTCGGAGGTAAAACGTAGAATCACTTTTTTATCTACCATATTATTGTCTATGGACATAATTACTCTCCCCTTTCATAGCCTTCAACAGTCGGCAGCAAAACTGCGGGCCTTGAAAGCAGAAAAGATCCCTCGCTAACCCACCTTTTCAAAGCAGTGGCTATTTCTTTAGCCATAGGGTAGCTGGAAAGGGGTGCTGTGGGTATACATTTACCGGCAAAATTCACTTCACCGCTTTTCAGTTCGGCTACAGTTACATAACCAAGCTCCGGCGGTTCTCCGGTTGGGTATTTAATGCCATAATCACATACCGGAGAAAGAATATCTGCATCCGTTACGCAGGTGAACTCCAGCATATCTTCATCTAATATTGGTATGGGTACGCCAATGCCCACCATTAAACTTACCCCATAACCCAACATACTTACACCCCTAATATAGCGGGAATTCATCTTTTTCATATCTCCGGTAACAGCCAGTGTTCCCGCACCGCCCATTGGGAGGCCGCCCGTAGTACGCTGCCCGCTATGGTCATGTTGTGTACCCGGCCCACACACAAAGCCAATGCCTCCGCCCAAAAAAATGCGCGTACCAACTCCGATCGTGCGAAAATATGGATCGTTTAAAAGTGGTGAAAGTTGTCCGGCTGTAGAATAATTTATATTACCCATATTGGGCTTTAGAAGGCCCATATAAGTATACACAGTTTTATCGGCACAGTTGACGCCAACATTGTAGTTTTGATAGCTGTTGCGCGGGCTCATAATAAAGGCGTCGCGCAGATCATCTATGGTGAGCGTTTTTTCCAATTTCTTTAGCGGATAGCAATCTGTACCATAAGAAGTCGCGCGCAGTTGCAGTTCTTTGCCTGCTATTAAATCTTCAATCACATGGCCTCCGCCATATCGGAAATGACCGGGATGCCGCGTATTTGCAGGGTCTCCCTCCATAAGCTCGGTAGCCCCTATATATGCATCAACTGCTGCAATGCCGGCATAAGCCGGCACATTATTCAGCCATACTTGCTGCATCCTCATTTTAGGTTTCGTATGCCAAAAATTAAGAAAGGCGCCGGAAGAACACATCATACCAAAGGTTCCGGTAGTCACCACATCCACTTTAGCTGCGGCAGATTTCAACCCCTCTTCCCGGGCTATATCGATAACTTCTTCAGCTGTTACTACTACCGCCTTGCCTTGCTTGATTTTCGCATTAATTTCTTCATAGCTTTTCTTGCTCATATCATCACCGCCTTTGCCAATAGTTTAACCCTAAATAGAAACCTTGTCAATTAGGAATCTCCTACTTAGTGCGCCCTATGCCCTCCTAGTAAAATGCTCTCCTGTTTTAATTTTACAAAAAATTGACATTATCCACCCTGCACGTTATTATATTATCGAGAGAAGACGCTCTGGTCTGCTGCGCAGCCCAAGTAAGAGTTTTATGTTGTATAGTGTGTTTTTCTCTTTTTTCCCTTTAGACTCAGAATTCAAAACTCGGGTTGCGCAGCAGCCCGTTAGAAAGGATGTTGTAGATGGAAAAAGAAAAGGCGCCTCTTCCCACAGTCGATTTTCCTGGTTTCACCATACCTTCTTACTCAGAGTGGAAGGAAGAAGCTATTACTTCTTTAAAAGGCGCACCCTTCGAAAAAAAACTGCTGACCAAAACTTATGAGGGCATAACCTTGCAACCACTGTACACAGCTGAAAATGCCGCCGCCTTCACAGAAAAAAGCAACATACCAGGTGGAGAAAGTTATCTGCGCGGAACTTCTGCCGCCGGCTACAGCGCCAAAACCTGGCTGATTGCGCAAAAAGGCGATACTGCCGACCCCCAAAAAGCCCACGATATGCTGAGGGAGGGCTTGAGTAAGGGAGTAAGCGCTATTTGTTTCAACCCCAACTGCTGCCCCAAATTATCCAATTTACAAGATATACATTTACTATTGGATGGCATAGATGTGTTAAACTTTCCTTTCCAGGTTTTCTGCGGTGCCGAATCTACCTCAACTTTGGCTCTCTTAGCCGCTTATGCTAAAGAGCAAGGCGTCGATTCCGCCGCTTTTTACGGCGTTATTGGCGCAGACCCCTTAGGGACACTAGCTTTGCAGGGCACCAACTGTAATTCTATGGCGTCGTATTATGATCAAATGGCTAATAACCTGCGTTTTACAGCACTGAACATGCCGTTGATCAAAACTATCTTCATTCAAAGTTCCGTGTATCATGAGGGCGGAGCAAATGCTATACAGGAACTCGCTGCTATGTTCGCTACCGCCGTCTCGTATCTAGACGCTTTAACTGAAAGGGGTTTATCTGTAGATAGCATTGCCGGCAGTATGGTGTTTTCTTTCTCTTTGGGAGCAAATTTCTTCATGGAAATAGCTAAACTGCGTGCCGCACGTTTATTATGGTCTAAAATAATCGCAGCCTATGGCGGCAATGAAGATTCTGCTAAGTTAGACGCCCGTGCCGCAACATCACGTTTCACCACCACTGTTTATGATCCATATGTGAATATACTACGTAGCGCTACCCAGGCCTTTTCCGGTATTGTTGGGGGCGTGGACGCTCTTACAGTTGAACCATTCGACACGGCTCTGCGCCATAGTGACGAACAAAGCCGCCGCATCGCCCGCAATATACAGATGATGCTGGAAAATGAATTCAACCTAACTACCCCGATAGATCCTGCTGGAGGTTCTTGGTTTGTAGAAACCCTCACCGGCCAGGTAATAGAAGCCACCTGGGAAAAGTTACAGCAAATTGAAGAAGATGGCGGAATATTACAGGTATTGCATAACGGTACCCTACAAGCGGAGATTAACGCTACCTTACAAGAACGCTTCAAAAAACTCTCCACCCGTGCCGACCACGCCGTAGGCAGTAATATGTACGCCAATGTAGAGGAAAGAGGCGAGAGGCGAGAGGATAGAAAGACCGCAGACGCCTGTAGGGGCGATCATTGGTCGTCCACAAACTGTGTGTGCGACCATCGGTCGTCCGCAAACGTCGGTGAGAGCGAAACCGTAACTCCCATTTCCCCTCATCGCTGGACGGAGCAATTCGAGGCTTTGCGCATCAAGACAGAAGCACATACGGCCAAAACGGGCAAAAATATTGAGGTATTCCTGGCCAATATGGGGCCCTTATCGCAACATAAGGCGCGGGCTGATTTCTCCGCCGGTTTTATGGAGGTAGGAGGCTTTACTGTGCTGCGAAACGATGGCTTCGCCGATGTGGCTGCCGCCGCCTGGGCGGCCGTCGCCTCCCAAGCTCAAGCTACCATAATCTGCTCCACTGACGATACCTACCCAGAGATCGTACCGGAGCTAAGCCGCGCTATCAAAGCTGAAGCCCCACAAATGCTGGTAATTTTGGCTGGAGCACCCGCACCGGAATTCAAGAACAGCTACCTTGAAGCGGGTGTAGATGATTTCATTCATGTGAAAGCTGATTGCTTGAGTGTTTTAAGAAAAATCCAGCTAGCGGGAGGTAATGATAATGAGTAAAGCAATATTAAGTAAAGTTGATTTTTCAACTAATGCTCCCGCTAAAATAAGCTATGCGGATTGGCAAAAAAAAATAGAACAGGAAACAGGCAAAAGCCTGGAACAATTGCTGACCCACACTATGGAACAAATTGATGTACGGCCCCTTTATACAGAAGATGATTATGCCGGCTTAAACCATTTAGGCTATATGGCCGGGCTACCGCCTTTCTTGCGTGGTCCTTACCCCACCATGTATGTAACTCGTCCTTGGACTGTGCGGCAGTACGCAGGATTTTCCACTGCCGAAGAGAGCAATGCCTTTTACCGCAGAAATCTAGCTGCCGGGCAAAAAGGTTTATCGATAGCTTTCGACTTGGCCACCCACCGGGGTTACGATTCCGATCATCCTCGGGTGGTAGGAGATGTTGGTAAAGCAGGGGTAGCGGTGGATTCCATCTTGGATATGGAGATATTGTTTTCCGGTATACCGCTGGATCAGATGTCTGTCTCCATGACCATGAACGGGGCTGTGCTACCTATAATGGCCTTCTATATCCTAGCCGCCGAGGAACAGGGTGTGGACAAAAAGGTTCTAAACGGCACTATCCAAAATGATATCTTAAAAGAATTCATGGTACGCAATACTTATATCTACCCGCCGGGGCCTTCTATGCGCATCATCGGCGATATTTTCGCTTATACCTCTCAAAATATGCCCAAATTCAACTGCATCAGTATATCCGGATATCATATGCAGGAAGCCGGTGCCACCGCGGATATCGAAATGGGCTATACCCTGGCCGACGGTTTGGAATACCTGCGTACCGGTCTCAACGCCGGGCTAACAATCGATCAGTTCGCGCCGCGGCTCTCTTTCTTCTGGGGCATCGGCAAGAATTATTTCATGGAAGTGGCTAAGATGCGCGCCGCCCGTATGCTGTGGGCCAAGATTGTCAAGCAATTCGACCCTAAAAACCCCAAATCCTTGGCTCTGCGCACCCATTGCCAAACCTCCGGCTGGAGCCTTACCGAGCAAGATCCTTTCAACAATGTAGCCCGCACCTGCCTGGAAGCGCTGGCGGCGGCCTTGGGCCATACCCAATCCCTACACACCAATGCCTTAGACGAGGCCATCGCCCTGCCCACAGATTTCTCGGCCCGCATCGCCCGCAACACTCAATTATATATCCAGGATGAAACCGGCGTCTGCAAAGTGGCGGACCCTTGGGGCGGCTCTTATTATGTGGAAGCCTTAACCGGCGAACTGATCCGCCACGGCTGGGCACATATTCAGGAGATAGAAGATTTAGGCGGTATGAGCAAAGCCATCGAGACCGGCTTACCCAAAATGCGCATAGAAGAAGCGGCGGCCCGCCGTCAGGCTCATATCGATTCAAATTATGAAAAGATCATCGGCTTAAACTACCTACAACTAGACCAAGCCGATCCCATCGATATTCTGGAGGTAGATAATGCAGCGGTACGTCAGGCGCAGTTAGAACGCCTCGCCAAACTGCGCGCCAATCGCGATGCCGCTAAGGTAGAGCATTGCTTGAACGCTATCACTGCATCGGTGGAAAGCGGAGAAGGCAATTTGCTGGAGCTGGCCCTGGAAGCGGCGCGCGCGCGGGCTTCCCTAGGGGAGATCTCCGACGCGGTGGAAAAAGTTTGCGGGAGGCATAAAGCTGTGATACGTTCCATTTCCGGAGTTTACTCCGCCGAATTTGCCGATGAAGATATCATAAAAGAAGTGCAAGCCATGACTGATGCTTTCGAAGCCGAACACGGCCGACGCCCCCGCATCATGGTGGCCAAGATGGGGCAAGACGGACACGACCGCGGCGCCAAAGTAGTGGCTACAGCCTATGCCGATATGGGCTTCGACGTAGATATGGGCCCGCTCTTCCAAACCCCGGAAGAAACCGCCCAGGACGCGGTGGATAATGACGTACATATCATTGGCATGAGCTCTTTAGCCGCCGGACACAAGACCCTGCTGCCCCAATTGGTGGAAGAACTGAAAAAACGCGGCCGTGAGGATATCATGGTGATAGTAGGCGGCGTCATCCCCGCCCAGGATTATGCCTACCTTAAAGAACACGGCGCAGCCTGCATCTTCGGCCCCGGCTCCGTCATCCCCGCCAGCGCCAAAGAGATGTTGGAGATATTGAATAAGAGATTGGCGTAGGGAACGCCGTAGGGAACGGCCATTGGCCGTTCCGCATGTTCCGCATGTTCCGCATGTTCCGCATGTTCCGCATGTTCCGCATGTTCCGCATGTATGCGAAAGAAGAGGATAGAAGGTGGAGGTTGAAAAAATCTCTACCTTTTTTCTTGTTTGCTGTGGTATAATAGGCAGGGGGTGGATTATTATGCTTAAGCAACAAGTTTTGGATACAGTCCTAGCCATGCCTGAAGATATATCCATTGAAGATATTATGTACCGTTTATATATTATGGATAAGCATAATAAAGCATTATCAGATATTAAAGCTGGACGCGTCTATAGCAGCGACGAAGTCAAAGAAAGACTTGGAAACCACTAATGGCTGTGAAATGGACAAAAACGGCAATGGATGATTTGCTAAGCATATGGCAGTATATTGCAAAAGATTCATATGTTTATGCCGATAAATTTACTGATAAATTGCTGGCTTCAACCAATATTTTGGAGGATTTTCCTCTAAGCGGTGTTATTGTGCCGGAATTAGCCAACCCAAACATACGTGAAATTATCTATGGCTCTTATAGGGTTATGTATCTTATAATGGATGAGGATATTTTTGTGACGCAGGTAACTCATGGAGCAAGGGAGCTAAAACTAAGATAATCTTTTGCTCTGTTTTCTTCATAAGGAAGCCGTTCTCATGTATGAAAAATGCAGGTTAGAAGATAGTGATTAAAAAAATCTCTACCTTTTTTCTTGTTTGCTGTGACATAATAGGCAAAGGGCTATATGAAGGGAGGTTAACCACGATGCAGCTTGATATCATGAATATTGAATCCGTAGCATGCGATGTTTTAGCTCATCCTAGCTCATCCTAGCCTCATCCTAACCTCATCCTAGCTCATCCTAGCGGCAAGAAAAAATCTTGTGGAAATCTTCGTGAGGGTATGCTATACTAAAGGCGGAGAGACAGAGGTGAGTGAACCCGATGCCCCATGATGATTTTATTGTCCCGGAACTTTTACCGCCGTCCGAGGACGGCGTGTTCAAAACACTAATGACCCACCCGGAGGCAAAACCGGTTCTGCGTGATGTAGTCGAGAGCTATCTGCGCTTCCCGGTCATAACCGTCAATGTCCGTAACGTGGAGTTGCCCATCTCCGACATCAACGAGAAACGTGAGCGTTTTGATGTGAACTGCACCGTCAATGACGGAAGCCAGCTTGATGTTGAAATGCAGGCCGACCCTATGGTCGGTGACAGTTTACGCACAAGCCATAAGATTGTAAAAGCCAGGGCAATTTATCATCTGTGCGACCTTCACTCCGGGCAGGATGGACGCAGTATCCGTTACGACCAACTGTTGCGGAGTTATCAGATGACGCTCTGTGGTTATACTGTGTATCCAACGCGCAAGGAGTTCATCAGACGTTTCAGCTTTCGTGACGAAACCGGCAAGGAGTTATCGGACGCTGTGGGCATCATTTTAGTTGAATTGACAAAGCTTGATGACGTGATAAAGAAGCCTGTGGAGACCATGACAGGCGAGGAAATATGGAGCGCGTTTTTCGCGTATGCTTCCGACCCGAAGTACAGAGAGTTGATTCATAAACTGATTGAAGTCAGGAGGGAAATCAAGATGGCAAGCGAACTGTTACAGAACATCAGCAAAGACGAAATTGAACGGGCGCATTTTCGTTCGCGCCGGATGTTCCGCATGGATATAGAACATAACCGCCTTGCTACGTTGGACGAGGGTGGAGACGCAAGAGCGATGACCATCGCCAAGAATCTGTTGGGCATGGATTTGCCTCTTAACAAAATCGTTGAGGCAACCGGCTTATCCGCCTTGGAAGTGGAAAAGTTGCGCAACACCAACTAACGCGGGAGCGCCAACATAAAACGAGCATTCGCAAACAAATTTCGCGGGCAAATTATATGGAGGGGGCATATCAAGATGGCTTTACAAATGGTATGGAAAGCAGGCGAAAAAGAAGAATAAATATTGGAATTAACAGAGACACCTGAATTTGTGTTGATACAGTTTTGCGATATAATCATACGAAAACAGGATTTGAGGAATCCTGACGCTCGATATATGTTGGATGAAACTGTAAATGCCTTAAAAGTTAAAGCTGAGAAAGAGCCGTATGGCTACTCCCCCTTTGATCGGAAAGGTCTAAAAGAATATATTGCTCACATAGAGGATTTGTTAATGAAATTTGACCTACAGCAAAGCGGGATACCCAGCTAAGAGTATCCCGCTTTGCTTTAGTCGTACACCACTTGCGTATGTTGCAGTAGACATCTTATTTGAAATGCCCTCTACAGCATACATCTTTGAAAAAATCTCTTTTATCTGCAAGAGGCTGATATAAAATATTTAATATTGATGGGCGTGAGATAAATTTCTTTGATTTGCAATTAACAGCAAATTATAATAAAGAATCGCCAACTGAAAAAGAGGAGCATATTGTACGTATTGACTGGCAAAAGACAGTGCCTCAAAATAATGCGGTTTCGGAAATTGGATTTTTCGGAAATCAGACTACAGTTGCCCGACCAAAAGTAGATAAATGGGATTTTACTGTTAAAAGGCTCAAAGAGATTTGGGGTATTGAGTAATGATCTTGTTGTTTATTTAAATGTGGCGGGGGGCATATTTATCAATGGACAATAACCAGCTGAAAAAAATCAAAGCATTGATACGCGAAAAATCAAAACCTCAACTATGCGATTTAATTATTGATCTCTGTAAAAGATTTCCCGACTCTTTCGAGCAAGTACTCATGTGGGGCAAATCTGCCAATGGCGTCAATATCAACGAAGAATTGGCGCTGGAATATTGGAGAAAAGCTGAAGCGATATATCTGAACGTATTGAAAGATGCAACACGCTGGGAAAATAAATTAGCTGAGATACGGGAGCGCTATAAAAAACGCAGAGCTTTTCTTGAAGAGTCAGCGGTACTTGATTAAATCAGAAATTTACACAGCAATGGGGGAATAATATGAAAAAAGCGGTTCTGTTATTAATTGGTATGGCGCTGGCAGCTATGCTTATGTCTTGTGCAGCTAATGAAGATAGCAATAAGCAAAGCGACTCAGAGATCGATACAATGTTGGCAGGCGAGCTAACCAGGGAGATTACAGTTAGCTATTACGACACCATGCTATATAGGCGTTTCCTCACTGAAGCAGCTGAATTGTTCGAAAAAACACATCCCGGAACAAAGATCAATCTACGGGGCTTTTCACAAATGCCTGAACTAAAATATATGGATTTGGAAGATGGTTCCGGTGTCGTTTCTAATGTGGCGACAGATGAAAACGCGGAAATAGCAGACTATATCTACCGTGTAAACGCGGAACTAATGAGCGGCAAAGGCCCCGATATCCTGGCGGCCGACGTGCTTCCTTACTACAAATATGCTAAAAGCGGATATTTTGAAGACCTGAGCTCATATATGAATGCTAACAACAATTTTGATATAAGCGAATATCGAGGCAATATTTTCGCGGCAACAAAATACAGGTCCGGGCAGTACATCTTGCCTATAGATTTTGCTTTTAATTTTTTTTCATTCGACAAAAGCAGAATAGAAGGCTCTGCCGCCGCTGTTCTACGTAATAATAGCAAATTTACTTATTGGGAACTGACCGATTTGATACATGATCAATTCATTGATGATAAAAGCGACTCCCGTATGATAGATTTCGGTAGGGGCGCGGTCCAGGCTTTTCGCTATCTTTTTAGATACGAATACACTAAATATGTTGATCTCGACAATTTAACCGCAAATTTCGAAGACGGAAGTTTTGTACAGTTGATAAACAACATCAAACAGCAACTTGAGAACGGTTATTTTATCCCAAATTTCAATTCCACGGAAGACAGAACACGAGATTTCGTGGAGAGCCAAAGGCTATACTATTATAAATTTAATACCGATTTAGTATTAATGGACATTTTTTCTCCGAACCGGAACGAGGCTCATGAGAAGACTTTTCCTATCCCTGATGCGGATGAAATAGCCGGTCTTTGGGTAAACTCTGAGGGAAATGCCAGTTTACTATACTACCAGGCTTACGGTATGAACGCCAATTCACCGAACAAGGAACTTGCCTGGGAGTTTTTAAACTTCCTTATTGGCGAAGAGATGCAACAGTCGCTTACCCTGCTGGGGTTTCCGGTAAATAATGCGGCGTTTATTGAAAGGACAAAAGAAAAATTCAGTACAGAAACCGCAGATAACGGTCGTTTGAAGGTTGTTGGGGAAAAGAACATTAACGCATATAATGATTATATGGAATACCTTAACGGGTTTATTGATGAACTTAATTTTTATCCGGTAACCGATAAGATAATACATGAGATGGTTACAGACGAAGTAGAGCTTTTCTTTGAGGGGGTAAAAAGTGCGGAATCTGTGGCAGGCGTTTTGCAGAATAAAGTTCAGTTGTATTTAAGTGAAAATGAATAAACCTATTTCGTAAACATTAACAAAGGAGTACATATATGCCAGATACCCCCACCTACAAACCGGAATGGGCCCCCGAAGGGGCGGATGATAAATTCGCCAGCCGCGTGATGTATGGCGTGACGGAAAGCGAGCGCGAGCCTCATAGCGTACAGCAAGAGGCTGTCAAAAGCGCCCGGCCCCCCGAACTGACCGCCGCCGATTATATCGAGGGCGTACTTAGGCGTGACCGCATGATACTGGCCCGTGCCATCACCGTTATCGAAAGCAACGCGGCTAAGCATTTCGAGCTGGGCCAAGAAATAGTGCAAGGACTGTTGCCCCATGGCGGAAAGGCCGTGCGGGTAGGCATAACCGGCGTACCCGGCGCGGGCAAAAGTACCTTTATCGAAGCATTGGGTATGCGGCTGATACAAAAAGGCCAGCGCGTGGCCGTGCTGGCGGTAGACCCCAGCTCCAGCCTTTCCAAGGGCAGCATATTGGGGGATAAAACCCGCATGGAGCAGCTTTCCAAGGAGGCGGGCGCCTTCATCCGCCCCTCCCCTTCCGGCGGAACCTTGGGCGGGGTGGCGCGCAAAAGCCGCGAAACACTGCTGCTTTGCGAGGCGGCCGGTTATGACGTAATTTTAGTGGAAACAGTGGGCGTGGGCCAAAGCGAGACCACTGTGCGCTCCATGGTAGATTTCTTCCTTACCGTGGTAATCACCGGCGCGGGGGATGATCTGCAGGGCATCAAAAAAGGCATACTGGAGCTGGCCGACGCCATTGTAGTGAATAAGGCGGATGGCGCCAATAAACAAAAAGCCCTGGTGACCCAAGCCGATTATAATCAGGTGTTGCATTATCTGCGCCCTGCTACCGAAGGATGGCAAACCCAGGCCCATATCTGCTCCTCCCTGACCGGCGAGGGCATCGGGGAGATTTGGGAGATGATCTTTCGCTTCATGGAACAAATGAGACAAAGCGGACAGTTGGAGGCCCGCCGGCAGCAACAAAATCTCTCCTGGGTGCGGGATATGACGAATCAATACGTACAAAAACTGATAGAAGGTAATCCGGTTATCGCCGGACCACGTCACGCAATAGAGCAGGCTGTGCTGGCTGGAAAAACAAGCCCTACTGCAGCGCTGCGGCAGATCATAGAGATAATTGAAAATGGTCTGGCGGCCTGCTTCACAGATCAAGCTAAGAATGAAAAGTAGAAAGTGAAAAATTACTGTAAACTTTCCCGTAGTGAAAACGATATATTCTTTGTTAATACAATTATGACTTAAACAATAAAGATTTGCATTAACGGAGGTGTATCATGAAAAAAATACCACTGATCCTACTTCTAATATGCTTACTGTTGTTATGCGCTTCCTGTACGCCAAAAAATACTGCGTCACCGCTTAATATTGCAGTACTGCGAGGGCCAACCGGTATCAGTGCGGTATGGTTGATGGAACAGGTAGAAAACGGGCAAGCCAACTATAACATTCACCTAGCCGATAACCCCGAACAGGTAGTAGCTCTATTGACCAATGGCACGGTAGATATAGCTGCCGTACCTTCCAATCTGGCTGCTACGCTTTATTCTAAAACGGAAGGAAGCATACAAATAACCGCCATTATCACCAAAGGTGTGCTCTATTTATTACAAGCGGGCGACACTATAAAAAACTGGGAAGATTTACGCGGACGCACTATTTATGCTACAGGACGTGGCGCCAACCCCGAGTATATACTTAATCACCTGCTCAAAGAGCATGATTTGCAGCCCGGCCTAGATGTAGCGGTGGAATATAAAGACGAGCACGCTGAACTAGCTGCTTTGCTGGCTGCCGGACAAGTGGAGATTGCTATGTTGCCGGAGCCTTTTGTTACTTCTTCTATGCTGCAAAACGAGAATTTACATATGGTATTCGATTTAAGCGCGGAATGGCAAGCCCTAGGCCAAGGCGAACTAGCTATGACTGCTCTCGTTTCTAAACGCGATTTTCTTTTAGCCAACCCACAAATCATCTCTGATTTTCTGGCCGATATGAAATCTTCGATCAATTATGCCATAAATAATGCAACAGAAACTGCCACGCTTTGCGAAAAGCACGATATCATTCCTAAAGCAGCTGTAGCAGAGCGGGCTATACCACGCTGCAACCTGACCTTCATTAGTGGGGAAGATATGAAAGAAGCAATTTTTGCTTATTACCAAGTATTGTATACTGCCAATCCGCAATCTGTAGGAGGGGCTTTGCCAGATGATGGTTTTTTCTACATCCACTAAAACAACCCCCTCTACTTCAATTTGGCGCCGCAGGGCTTTTCGCTATGTTAAAGCCCTGTGCGTGCTAATTTTTTGGTTGCTTATCTGGCAGTATGTGGCATATAAAGTACATAATCCTTTGCTGATTCCCTTCCCCAGAGAGGTTGGCGCACGTTTGTGGGAACTATTATGGAGCCTTTCTTTTTGGAAAATTATTGGCCGCTCTCTTTTTCGTATAATGACCGGCTTTACCCTGGGGGTAATAGGCGGTTTGATCATGGCTTTATTAACCAGTTTTTTCTCTCCCCTCGATGACCTCTTTAGTCCGGCTTTAAAATCCATATTAGCCACACCAGTTGCATCGTTCATCATTTTGCTGATCATCTGGTTCGATCCTAGCCTGGCTCCGGCGCTGGTAGCTATGTTAGTAGTGCTACCCATGGTCTGGCGTCATATGCATGGCGGGATTATAGCCTTCGATAGTCAATTGGTGGAGATGGCCCGCCTTTTCCGTCTTTCCCCATTACGCCGCCTACGTCGCCTCTACATACCGGGCTTGATCCCTCCCTTTCTTTCCGCTTGCAGCGTGGGGGTAGGATTAGCTTGGAAATCCGGTGTTGCGGCAGAAGTGATCAGCTATAGCCGCTATTCTATTGGTGGTGAATTGAAAGCCGGCCAAACATATTTAGAAACTGCCGACGTCTTTGTGTGGACCATAGTAGTAATAATATTAAGCCTGTTAATAGAAAGGCTGCTGACTGATTTGTTTAGGCAACTCAACCGTTCCTATAACAAGAAAGTGAGCTGATCATGGTGATAACTTTAAATAAACTGAATTTAAGCCTGGGCGGCTTAACAATACTGAAAGATTTTTCTCTTGATTTGCCGTTAAGCGGCTCGGTTTATCTCAGCGGACCTTCCGGTTGCGGTAAAACCAGCCTGCTTTTACTGCTAGCCGGTTTATTACGCCCCCAAGCAGGAAAAAT
>WRKD01000212.1 GCA_009778255.1 Bacillota bacterium | reverse complement strand
GGTGTTAGTTAGGTCGGCGTGGCGGAAGTTGACGGGTAGAAAACCTACATGATGCCATTCCTTTTCATTTGGTAATCCAGCTCGCCCGTCAACATTGACAAAACTTGCATTATTTAATCTAGCATGAGAGAAATCCGCTTCATTTATGAAGCAATAATCCAAATGACAATTTTCCATACTAGCTTCATGAAAACTTGTGCCGATTAATACAGATCCTTGAAAGAAAGTGTTTTTTAGGCAAGAATGGCAGAAAAAGGAGTAACGGAGTTCTTTGGATATAAATGAACGACCTGAAAAATCCAGCTTGGAATAGTCGCCATAAACATAATCCCCAATATGCCCTTCTTCAAACCATTTAACTATCTTGTCTGCGTCCTTATTTTTATATTCTGCGTAAACTGATTCAGTGCTAGCCATGTAATTGCCTACGTTAACAATAAACTCTTCGTTTTTTTTAATATCTATTAACGGTTTTTTATCAATGCATTCTCTAATCGCAAAGCGGACTATGCTTATGAAATATGATAAGAAATCAGGAATTGCTTTAAGCATATATTCCTTTATTTCCCGTGAAGTAACCTTTCCAACATACTGCTTGCGTGCTGAAAGCAAGGAGTTCCATAGGTCATCGAAATAAATCAATAGAAATGAAAGATCATATTCACCGATGTAAAGTTGATTTTTATCAAGGTATAATTTATCATCGTACACCCATATTTCCGCTACATAGCGTCGGCTAATAATATTGGTGTAGAGTTGAGTGAATTCTAGGAATGATATAGCAGGTAGAGTAGATTCAGTTTGTAATGTAGTTATTTTTTTGCAGATTGATTGAAGATGATTATTGAACAAAAAAAGCCAGTGTTTTTTTTGAGCAACAAAAAGAACCTCCATTTTCAAGAGTTTTTCGTTGCGTAGGGTGGTAGATAGTTCAACGAAGTGAGGATGCAAATGTATCAACCTTTCTGACAACTTGTCTTATACCAAAATAAAATCATTAATTATACCATAAAAGTTCAAATTTACCGTCATTAACTTCATCAAGATCAAAAAACCGTAGTGGATCGATTCGATATTCTCTAAATTTTTTGAACCAATTTTTATCATCATCACTATCTTGAGGTCTATCACCTGGCGGTCTATCACTAATTTGAAAATGCAAATGAATTGCTGGATTTCCGTTTTGATTATTAAAATTATAGCTGTTGCCAACAATTCCAATAGGTGTTCCAGCTTTTACGGTAGAATTTACATTTAGGTGATTAGAAGAATTCTCTTTTATATGTAAGTATGCCAAAAAGTATCCGTCATTGGTTTTAATAACTGTTTCATTATAGTTCTTTGCGCGCAATTGTATATTCTGTTTTCCAATTGATATTTTTCTTATCAGCGGCACAATTTCTAATATGAATTTATTTGATTTTATGTTATTGATTGTTAAAATAAGACTATGTTTGCCAACAACTGTTGATGAACCTTTAATAATGACTTTGCCAGTGCCATCTTTATTGATAATAACATTACCATTATTATCTACAGATAAACCTTCTGGGATATTATCAACTGATACAGAATATGTGTTCCCAGGAATGTTATTTGTTGATATTGGAAATTCAATGGTGCCTTGATTGCCAGATATTAATGTGCCACATTGCGTACCAACTTTTATTTCAGTCGATAATGGTTTTTCTGGCAGCGGATTAATAATTTTTAGATTAAAAACTGTCGAACTCGATGCATTTTCTGGTATTGTATTCTTAATTATCAATCTAAGATTACTTAGGTCTCCCGCTTTTGTGTTTTCACTACCAATAAACATTAAGGAACCGGTATTGTTATTGATTCTTATTTTTTTTATATAATCATTATTTTTTTCATCTTTTCCATAGACAAGTATATCAGGTGGTAGATTAAGAACATCAAAATCATAGTCACCATCATAAATCCTATTAGTTGTAACACTAAATAGAGCTCTATTTTGGTCAGTATCCTTATCAACTTTGCTAGCCAATAATTCATTAGAATTTTTTACCACAACTCTTGGCTGATTATTCGGTGAATAACCTGCAGTTAATGAAAACCTTTCAGATGTTACAATTTCTGCCTCATTGTTTTGATTAATTATTCTTAAAATAAGATTATTGTATCTGCCACGTTTTGTTAAGCCATCACCTGCTGTTGCTTGAAGTCTTATTTTTCCTTTGTTGTCGGTTATTTCCAAGTTATCTGGATTTACTAAAACAGCAATTCTGTCGGGTATTCCAAGAACCTCTGCACGATATATCCCATTGCCAATATTCTCTGTATATATATCAAATTCAACTATAGTAGGGATATTATCGCCATCATTAAGTGCAGTTCCATTAATAGAAACGACTTGGCCTTCTAGCATTGAGAATAATACAACATTTGAATCTCCACCGCTCTGTATATCAATACCTGAAGTTGTTGTGTCTTTACTAGAACCACGATGTGAAGTAGTACCCCAAAAACCTTGTGTAATTTTTCTGTTATCACCTGATGCAAATGGCATACAATATTCTCCTTCATTTAATGTATTGTGCAGAATATGCTTTGCATAAATCATCTCCATGTCAATTGCGGTAAGACTAAGTGAATTTTTAAAATCTGGTTTAACAAGTTCTAAATCATCTTGGTAAACTCTATTATTTGTAATTTTATTTTTACTATCTTGTTCACTATTACCTCTCTTTTTTTCATTAAAATCAATTATTCTCTCCGTCCGTTTATATTTATCCTTTTCTTTACCTTCGACAATTTTTGCCACAAAAATAGTGCGTTTTATTACTATTGTGTCCGTATATTTTGCCACACTATTACCTAGCAAGTTTTCAACCACCATCCACGCCTTTTCTCCTGGTACATTCATTTTTTGCCATTCACAAGTTGTTAATGTGATTTCAAGCAAATACTTACCCGGCACACTTAGTTTATCTTCGTGAATTGGTGTGCTTATGGGAATTTTAAATCCATCATAAATTACACAATTTTCCTCTTGATAGTTATTTCTAATCTTTGTTAAGCTAAAATCTTTAAATTCATTGGCTTTTGTAATTTTCCAAGAATATTTTAAATTAGCTGGAAGTGCTAAGCCATTAAATCGCTCAATGCTTGCTATATCTTGACCCATATTATACTCACCGCCATATCTAAATCCACAAAGAGCAATTACACCTCCTCCTTTAAGCTTAACTTGCCCTCCATCATCAACAACAATATCTTCATCTGTAATCCCAAATTTAACAAAATTCTTATCAATTCCGAAATTAAAATAGGGAACATCTTGTGGATTTGGATCTCCTTCTCTACCTTCATTTTTTTCTTTGTATAGCTTTATGTGAACGGCTTTTACTAAATTCACTCCGTCTCTTGATGCTAGATACTGTTCTGTTGAAATTGCATCTGTTACATTGACAGTCATTTTCCATCCTCCTCGTTCTCGACAATCATTTCTAAATGAGCAAATTAGCCATAATTCTGTTACAATTACACTTAAAGACATCCCCGTGCAGGAACCTCTTCTTTTCTTGCGAGCCTGCAGCCCTCCTCTAAACTTCGGCTACTACGCAGACCACTTTCTCTCCCGCCAACACCCACTCCACTACCACCTATCATCCTCCGCCTTCGTATTGTTGAAAATCGACTTTGTCCCCCTCCTGTCAAACCCCATCACAAACCCTTCGCCCGCCATATTATTCTCCGAGCAATCAAGGTATTCTAATTTAAGATTATCACTAATATCCAGCGAAGAAAGCTGGTTATTGCGGCAACTTAGATATATTAAATTTGCTTTGTTTTTTACTATTAATGAGGTTAGAAAATTGCTCTTGCAACTTAGCCTCTCCAATTTATCATTATTGCTTATATCTAAAACTGTTAGTTTGTTTTCACTGCAATATAATTCCCTTAATTCGCTAAACCTATGTAAATCCAGCGAAGTTAATTCATTGTAGCTGCAGTTAAGAGTTCGCATGGTGGTATTGTTTATATTTAACGAGGTTAGGTGATTGTCATGGCAGATAACTGAATACAAATTATCGCAATTATCTATATTTAGCGAGGTCAGTGAATTTTCACTGCATGTTAAGTTTACTATGTTGGTTCCGCTTACATATAATGATATCCATCAGTTTTCCCTAATCATCGTCGCCTTTATATCCACCCCACTAGAATCCATCATAATCGAACTTCCTCCACTGGCCATCTCAATCTTCTTACTTGCCCCTTCCGCTAGCTTAGCTCCACAATCAATTGTCATATCCTTGCCAGATTTCACAGTGATCTCGCTCTTGCCGTCAACTGACGCGTTGCCTTCACTTACAAGCTGATACTCTTTATCCGTAGCTACAGCAATCCCATCCGCCGGGATAAATTTCATAACATTGCCAGCGCAGACCATTTCAATAGAATCCTTCGCTTCAATATAGAGGTTTTTCTCGGTGGTAATGGTCATATCGTCGTCGCTTTCTATGTTGATCTTAGAACCGCTCTTTACTAGCACGCGGTTGGGGGTAATAACTTCTATACCTAGGCTTTCGCCAGTCTCACCATTATCTTTATGAATACGGATATAGGTAGTATCGTCTACGGTAGAAATCAATATTTCATCTTTATCCATCTTTATTTCCCGGCCATATGAGGTACGCCAGTATTTTACCATATGATCTATTGTGCGTTCGGTATTGTCTTGCCTTACAGCGGAGGTGGCATAGGCGTATCTTTCATCTTCATTAGGGAATAATAGCTGCACTGTATCACCGTCTTCAGGCATAACATACCAGCCGGTATGATTTTCCATGCTGTAATCTGTAGCGTATTTAAAGAAATGTTTTTCTCCGGTGTCCAACTCTACCCCACGTTCATTGTCATCGTCTAATTTAAGTTTTAGGGTATCGTTTTCTACTTCCATTACTGTACCATCCAGAATAAGGCCAGTTATAGCCGGATTATAATATTTGGGGGTAGAAATTGCTTGTTTGTAGCAGAGAGTGTATACAACTGTTAAAGCCGATTTCACAAAGGATAGTGTCAAATGGCATACATGCAGGTCAGCGCCGTTTAGATTGAGCTTTTCTCCTAAATCGCAGACATATTCGTCTGTTTCCACAGTGTATAGCGTAACATCTTCATCAGTCAATTTAAGCGGGCTGGTGTTCTTTTTTCCTTCTATGCTGCTTAAAGCATCAAAACGCCTAATAGCGTCAAAATCCCTAGATATGGCAAAATCTCTGGAGATTACCTTAGCGCCGCCTGTGCTGGGGGCGCCGAAATGGAAGGCGGGGTTGTCGTCGGTAATGGGGATCAAAACGTCGTTGGTGTGGGAAGCCAGCCTTTTGGCAAATTCCCAGTTTGTTTCGTTGTATTGCAAAATTATATTTTCCACCGTCATGGCATTTGCGTTATAGGTAACAGCAGCGCCGTTATCCGCTATTACAGATTCTACTATAGACTGGTAATTCTGAGCGTTGTCTTGAAAAGAGCGTTTGTGCTTAACTGTATCCATTAATATCGTATGGGATATCGCATAAACCTCTAAGCGATACACAGCGTCTACACAGGTGACTTTAATGTGTTGTAAAACCCCGCTAAAATAAACCAATCCGTCATTTTCACATTTGATGCCTGTACCCTCTGTCATGCCGGTGGCAGGGGTGAATTGTTTGTCGTCTTTTACTATACCACAAGCGTACAAAGTGGCATGGTCATTTAAGCTTTTTTCAATTCTTACTTCAGTAATACTCTCAAAAACAAACGGAGAAACTCTAATTCTACCAACGTCAATCAATTTCATTCCTGATTTCC
The DNA here is from genome assembly GCA_009778255.1 of Bacillota bacterium. Lineage (GTDB taxonomy): Bacteria > Bacillota > Dehalobacteriia > UBA4068 > UBA4068 > WRKD01. The sequence continues at coordinate 15,910 of WRKD01000212.1, read as the reverse complement.
CTCCTCACCCTCTATTTTTTGCGCTTCCTTATTATTTTTCTTTTGCGCTTCCCGCTCACGCTCGTCCTTTTCTTCCATCAACGCCATAGCGTAGATGAAAAGTTCATCGCCATATTCTTTTTCCATAATTCCCCCCGCCAGCTTCATCAGTCAATAATAAATTTACACCAAAAAAGTAATATCCCAGTAGCAACTTTATATAGAACACAAATACCTTCTTGGCCCCCTTGCTAAAGGGGGCTGGCAGGCGCAAAGCGCCTGACTGGGGGATTTACCCAATCCCAAACTTCCGTAAAAGCTTCCAACAAGGAAACGATCTAGGATATCATTGTATGAAATCATTATTGACTATAATGCTTATTAATCTATTACATCTTTATTTACGAGATTTTAAATGCTTATCTAACAATACTTTTTCATAAGAATCTTCATCAGGTATATAACCAAAAGTATCGTAAGCCCATATTACTTCTCTTCCCATTTGGCCGCCATCATCTTCTACCATTACATCATATTTATAATCAATATTAATGCTGCCATCGTTATCTAGTACAAAAACCACCTGTTCCCATAATTCTTGTTCATTTTCCTTAAAACAGTTGTTAAGCGCAAAAATCAAATCCCCTAGCTCAGATAGTGCTTCTATAAAAGTATCTTCGTCTTCATCATATATGTTTAGAATATTTACGCATTTCACTATATTTTTTGTATCAGAATCAGTATAATAGAATGTTGATGAATAGCTTAATTGATCTTTTTCTACCTCTCCAAGCAAATATATCTTGTCCCAATCAGTCGGAATCATCGAAGATAATAACTCAGTAATTTGCCCATATAATACACTTAGTTGCTTCTCCATTTTTTACCACCCTTTCATTTATACTGGATTTGGAACATGTATAATTGGTTTAATCACACCATCAATCTTATAAATAACGGTAATTTTACTCGGTCGCCCTGAATCATCTGTGTAAATTGGCTTTATACATACCTCCACTTTTTTTGGCGGCGGTGGTGGCGGATTTCCTCCTCGTGAAATATTAGCCCAATTCTGCTCCATTTTATACCAGTCTCCGCCGCTCCTATTCACCTTACTGTTTTGAGGTACTAAATTATCTATATCGCCTGATCCATAAAACTGATTCCCTATCAAATGGCCACCGTCGTCAACTCCTTTTATACCATGTTCTTTAACAACCTTAAGTTGAGCAGATTCTTTTCTTCTTCCTTTTTCTTCTTCTGGTTTTAGTATCAGTTTTCCTTTAACACTTACAATACGTCCTTTTTCATCAGTCATATATGTATAGCCATATTCATCAGTATATTCCACATTAGGTTTTAATACTTTCTTTTTCCCTTCTTTAGCAAAATGCTCCCCATATTTAACTATTGTTCTTTTTATCTCCCCAGCCTTAACCGCCTCAATCTCCTCCACTTTAATCTCTCCGCCTTTGCTCCCGCTTCCTTGCCCACTATCTTTAACTTCAATCATTCCCGCCCCAAGTGGGCAAACAGCAATATCGCCCACCATAAGCATGGGCATACCATCGAGTAAAAGATCTGTTTTACCGCCTATCCATATTGAGCATGCAGGAGTACATGGCATGGGGGTCAGCGTGCCCCTGTTTGCGGAAGTTGCGGCGGCTACCGCTGGGTTGGCTAAAGATTTGCACAAACCAAAAGGTAAAACATTTACAAATGGCTTTGCATCACCAATATTGGCTTTTAGCTGGCTGGTCAATTGCTCACGATGCACCGGTAAAACCACTAAATTACTTGGTGCTGTAGCCTGATTACATTCTAGTTTCGCCCCCATTACCACATATTCCTTGGCCATACTTACCCTCCCATCAGCTAATTCTTATCCGAATCATTTATAACTGCAATAAGTTTACTGACGCTGATCATCATCATTTATTGTACTAATAATCTCCAAAATCTGCAAATCCACCGCCTTTGCCAAACCCTCTATCTCAACCCCATCATATCCTTCTACATAAGCAGACACATTACCTCGCACAAAATCTACCCTTTTCGCCCCTCCCAACGCTAAATCGCCTACCTCTATTTTAGACGCAAAAACTTCAACCATAGTATAACCATCTACAAAGTTTTTAATAAACTTATGGCTGCTCTCTTTCGACACGCAAAAAATCAGATTAACCCTCGCGTTATAGTCTTCTGTAAGAGTATTGTTTTTTAATCTATAATAGGCTCTAAGACAAGGGTTACCGTTAATCTCGCTTTCTTGGGTAAAAGCAAGAATAAACTCATCCATTTCCGTATCAAAAGAAAAATCACTGGGCATACAGTTTTTAGGATACTCTTCTACCATATCCAATATAACATCAATAACCATTTTATTTTCTTTTTCATCAAATGCTCTAAGATCTGTATTATTCATGTCTTTTGTCTCCCTATTTTCACCTAAAAGAGCGTCATCCGCAAGCATTATATTATGGGTGCAAGATGATAGAACTAATAAAACAGATAAAAGAATAATTGCGCTATAAATCGTTTTAATCATCACAATATAAATCTCCGTTGTTTTGAACCAGTTGTTATAGTTGCATTACACAGATTGCCTTTATCATCCAATACCAGCATTTCTCGGTATTGTATCCTGTCTTTATCCCGTGAAGGTATCAATGAATTGTTCTTTGTATCATATTCTCCGTCATTAAATAACGCAAATTGCATATCTAACGGTAATAATTCATTATAACTCCCTTTAAGAACATCTTTATTTACTTTTAGACAAGCATCGAATATTTTATCGGTATACTTCACATCCCCGTCAAAAGCAATTTCATGATACCCAAATGCACCAGACACAGCATCTTTTGTATTAGTTACCGGTATATAATCGCCTTTACTATTTTTCGGGAACGGATACTGCCATATACTATCATAACCTATGGATTTAATTTTATTACATTTAAAGCCGCCTCTACCTTCAAACCTAACTTGATACAGATCCGAACCTAATAAATTGGCAAAGGTGCTTACTATAGTTGCGCAATCAGAACAATTCCCCAATATTTCTTTTTTATCATTTACATCTTTTATAAACTGGCTGCATTCAAAAAAACCATATCCGCTATAAAGAGATCTACCGCTGCCTTCGCCGGTTGGCTTTCCCCGGCTATCGAATTGTATAACATCATATTTAAAGTTGATCGAGTTGTATAAATACTTTGTTATCTTTTTAGAGATCTCCTTTGTATCAGACATTCCTTTAACCTGCCAATTAAGCACCATATCCAGCGCATCGGTCCAGGGGTTTTGATTGCTATCTGCTTTGACGATTACCCATGGTAAATTTGGATTAGAGGGGATAAAATATACGGTAGCTATAACATTACCCATTTTTACCCAATCTCCATGTATATCCTTATACATCCAACTAAACAATAAGTTCTGTTTCGAAAAACCATTGATATTAAATGATTTAAAACTAAATGTCGCCATATTAGTTTTTTTAGGATACTGTCTATCACGAAATACTGTAACTTCATTGCTTATACCCAAAGCTTTAGGTTTTGTAGCTGCGCTTACTTTATTATCGTTGTCGTATAAAAGTGGTGCGTACCAGGGGAGAATCTCTGCTTTTACAGAAACATTATTTCCATAGCTGTTGACAAATTCAAATTGAGCGCGTACTTTAAAATTATTCACATCGCCGTTTCCCACAAAACCCCAAACTGTTTTCTCACTTGGGTTGCTTATTTTCCATTCTGAAGATACTTTTTCATACATACCTTTTCGTAATGGTAGAAAAGGTCGAACACTTACATCTCCGCAATTCATATTTACTATTCTTAATGAATATGCGTTCTTAGACGCCAATGGTTTTAAATCCGGCACATATGTGGGACCAGTAGAGTTAGCTCCCACGATTCCTGGTCCACCCATTTATAAACCTCCTTGTCTATACTGAGATACAATCCTTTAATTATCCTTAATCATCATCTCCTTTCAAAAATATTTGCTCTTAAAACTTAAAACTACTAACCCAGCCATCAGTCAATAATTGGTCCCTTGCCACGTGGTCTTTTCGCTTTTTCTTTTAGCCCATGCTGCGGTAACATGCCCTCAAGCTTCTCGTATAATAAAGTTAGCGTGTAATCTTCATATGGTTTATGAGTTTTCATAGCAATATACCATTGTATAGTCTTTTTATGTACAATGCCGGCATTTATGCACATCAGCGCAAAAGAAATATCCAGGGCATCTGTAGAAAAAGCTAACACTTCGCGGGCATATTCATGCATAATACGTGGGTGCAAGGTGGGTGATACTGATCCCGCATAGGAAACATGAGTAAGATCGAGAGTATTTTCCGGTGTGCGTAAATCTCGAAAAGAATCATATTCACAGCGTAAAGCCGCCCCCGGGTTTAAACAAAACCGCCCCAGCTCTATTTCATTTTCAGCTTGCGCCTCTTTTTTTTCAATTCTCACTTCTATGGGGCAGATCAAGTAATCATCGGTTCTGCTATATTCACCAATCACCAGCTTAATATGTAATAGTTGTTCATATTCTTCTATTAAGATAGTGTTCTCCGGAACAATTATAATTATCCCGTGGTATTTAAGGGCGCCTTTGGAAACAATAATAGTTTCATCTTCACGGCTTACTGTAAAGCCGAATAATACACCATCGGCATAGTTTTCTTTAGCCAATGAAACTAAATCGTGAGGAAAATCTCGCAAATACTCAATGCTTTCCCTCTTTAACACCCGTCCCTTGGTAAAAACCGGAAATATCCCGTTTCGCATCTATGTCGACCTCTCAGCGGCGCGATGAGGGCATCGCGCCCTACATATTCCTACCTTTTGCCGTCGAAATAATTTAATTCCCAGGCAGTGCTCTCAAAAGGTACGAAGCGCTCTTCGCAACAATAAAGATCTCCATAATAATTTGCTATACCAAGCCATTTAAAACCCCAACTCTCGTCATTGCTGAAAATAAACAAACGCAATTCACTGTCGTCTATGCGGTCTATATCACCTTGTTTTAGCCAGGCATGCTTTTCTAAAAGTTGATGATAATTTGTTTTTCTGTACTCCTCTGCATTCACATTGAACTTTAAAGTTTGTAGTATTTCTCTGTCATGATCCCTTAAATTGAATACTATTATTTTTGTTTCATAAGTGCGGTCTACATATGAATAAATATCTGTTAACAATTGTCCCTGCGTTATTAAAGTCTTTTCTTTTTCTTCATTAAACATTTCTACCGTTAAGTAATAAGGTACAATTGCCGGTTCATATTCAATACTGGGGCGAATACGCCCTAAGGCTTTGGCGCCATGATAAGCAACAGCGCCCCTAATGCATTTTAGCTTTTTCGAGTAACTGTGCTCAAAAGGAGCGCGAGCTTTATGGCCGGCTATGTATTCTTTCAGCACATCTCGGAAAAGGTCGATTTTAGTTGTTTGACCGGAAAGCATAATATTTGTTATATCACCCATGGTTTCATCCGCCAAATAATAAGGCTCAATGAATTTTTTTAATAAATTATAAATTTCCGGTTTTAATAACAAATTTATTTCATCGCGTAAAATACGTAAAGGGGGATATTGGGTAAAAGTGGAAAAAGCGCCTCTCTCATTTCTAACTGAAAGCATAAACAGGCTCTTACCGGCTTTAAGGCGGTCGAAGGAAAATTCATAAGCGCCAGAACTACTGTATAAATCTATTTTTAAGCGCTCCGCTAAATTCCACAAGAAATAAAAATTACCCCTCACATTGAAATAATTACTTTCTGCGTCATTAACATAATCACTAAAATTTGTTGGAATATAATTACTGGCTTTAAGATACGCTGCTTCAAGAGGTTCATATACTTTTTTTATGCCCGAATTATCTATGAAATCAAAAATATCGTAATAGGATATTTTTAATAGATCGTCAACACCGCTCAGTGGCTGCTTGCGGTAATACTGCTCCATTTTTATTTTTAAATATTGCATAATACGATAGGTAAGGTTGTTGCCGCCAAAATTGGTATCGCCATTGGCATAGCCTACCTTAATATCTATATTACTGCGCTTTTCCCGGTGTTTAATAACATAATTGCATTTTACCATATCACTTGTACTGCCGCCGCAATCTATTAGTAAAACGCTTCTTTCATAACCGTCTTCATACTCAAGTTTTTTCACTAAAGGCGCTACAGAATCATAAACAACAGCCACTGCTTCGTCTATTGTGTCTTTTTCTTCTACAGTGTATCCACTGAGAATTTCTTTATACATATGAATAGACATAGCTTTTTGTTTGACCGGGCTGATAAAACAGATATTCTTATACCGTACTTTATTTTGCTGCTCCGCTGTATGTATTATATATTTTATAAACCGTTCTATAATCTCGCTGCGCCTTATAGAAGATGTAGCGCCATTTAAATCCTTAACATCTATCATTTCGGTATAATCATTTACCCATCTTTTTGTGTCGAAGAATATACTGTTGCGCGCCATTGGCATACGGTCTTTGGCTTCATGCCCATACAATAATTCCACCAAATTACCATCACATTCTTTAACAGCTATTACGCTGGGGCAAAGCGCGCAACGGCCGCAGCCGCGGCATTCTGCGTTACGGGATAATGTATCTGGGTCATATTGGCAAACTTCGTCGGAATAGAACCAAACCGGGTTTATTATATCATCTACATAAGTTCCGGCAGTTGTATTAGAAGTTCCATAATCAATAACCAGCGCTTCTTCGGTTTCCTCAATCTCTTGTATCACAACTTCTTGAATAGTTTTAGATATATAGGTAAAGCGTTTGGCATTTTCATCAATAAAATCATAAATACGTAAAATATTCTCAAAATCTCCGGGAAAGAATATTATTTTAAAATTCTTATAGATACCCGCTTTGATACTCTTATTGAGCATATGTTCTTGCAGCTTCAAAAAATAAGTATTTTTGGCGTTTCCCTTGATTACGTTTATAAAGGCTTGAATATCGCCGTTTTGACCAATAAGCGCCGCGCTGGTCATATCGATATCGGCTTCTGTATATATTTTATGCTTACTGCCCCGTTCGCTTAAAGATTCCATACCTTTGTATATTTTGAAATAAGCGGGGATTTCTATATGCAGATTTTTTTGTTCTTCGCCTTTTTCTGCCAGAGCTTTTTTAAGGCGGCGAACTTTTTCATCATCCCATTCATTAATATAACGATCAGATACAGCGCCGCGATATTTATAGATCATTTGTATCAAAGCGCTCTTATCGTCATAAAAGCTCATAGATTCAGATTTTATTTTCAATTCCCTGCAAATAGCTTTCAGGGTCGTAATATCCATGCTTTCCAGTTCGTGCCGGGTATAGCGCCGCATATAGTTGCCCCCTATAATACAAATCTCTCTAAGATCATGCTTTCGTCGTGTTCTATACTGCCATAAGTATAACGCCAATGTATAGTATAGGGATAATCAATTGGTAAAAATAGCTTAATTATAAAGCGTAGCTTCTTATCTTCCCGCTCATCAAATGCATAAGGCGTATAAAAGACAATCTCGGTATTATCGCGCATTCTAAGGTGAAAATTGGTCATTATCATGCGAAACAGAGCGTCTAGGCACCTTAAACTATGAGATGTAGCATACAGCATTAGCAGTATTTCGGCTATGGCTCTTTTTTCAACTGTATTGAATAAGGCAAATACTTCATTATTCTCACCAAAACAACCATTCTCTATTTCTTTGATAATGAGCATTAATTTAAAATCGCGCTTACTCATACCACATATTCTATCAATATGAGCCAGCATATGAGTGATAATATCACATACGATCAAATCATTTGGGTCTGTGCGTTCGGGGCTCAATATATGAGAAAAAATAGAACCGAAGCGTATATAGGGATTAACATCAGCGTGTGTAAATTTATCTTCTTCTTTTACCACATGATCCGGGTCATACAAAGCCAGCGGAATATGCTCTAACAACGGAGAGATATGATGTGCGCCGGCGCTGACGCGTATCGTGTCACCATTTAATGTATCAAAAAATACCCTATCGCACAGCCTATAGCGAATTTTAGTAGTATCGAAATCAGATTGTAACGCTTCGATAAAGGGATACCAAATATAATTCATATAATTTCCCCAACACAGCGGTATTCATAAAAATATAGCTGTAATTCGGATAAAGCATAAAACATTGTTTCATAAGCCCACATTTCATCGATGTCAATATTGAAAGAAAAGAGCAGCAGTTTTTTATCTACCAATAAAGAGTTGGTTTCTACGAAAAAATTGTAATCTATACCCTCGTACTGCTTAACAGAATTTAATTTATATGGAAGGACTTTTATATCTCTTAAACGCAAATTGTTACCTAAATTTAATGAATGGATAATCCTTTCCGCTTCCCCCCACGAGGGAATATAACTGCTTTTTGCTAAAGTGTTAAGTAAGCCTGGTTTCTTTTGATTCGATTTTAAGGGTAAATATAGCGGGCTTTCTACATCTTCATTGATTATTATTCTCAGTAAATCTATGGCTTCCAGTTGTTTGGCATAAGTGCGTACATAAAGTTCCCGCTCTTTACGGTAAACACTGAATCTATCTCCCATGGGGCATACCAGATATTTGTACTCGTCTAATTCCAGTTTTTTTAAAACATGCTCATAGAGAATAGCGTTATAGGCAGGTTTAGGTTCACAAGCCGCTACCGGCGCATTGACCAGCGCAATATTCCACATCAGCATTTTATCATAAGATATATATTTTTCGCATGCGGCAAAATCGATTTTTATTTCTTTGAGTTCCAGAGCAGGTTCTTCTAAACTGTACACATCCAAAAATTTATAAAAATACTGTCCGTTGACCGTGCTCCAAGGCAGTTCATTTTCATTAAATGTATAATAGAGCGCTTGTAATTTTTGTAAATACTTCATAGAATAACGCAATTTAACTAAAATTTTTCGCGTAGATTTTTTGTCTGTGATTTCCGCCGTCAATGTTTGTTTCATAAGCTCTTGAATAGTAAGATAATCGCTTTCGCAAAAAACAGTTGTTAAATAATCTGGGCAATCTAGCGGTGGTTTAAGTGAAACCGGATGCAAAAACAATAAACTTTCGGCATTTTCCTCCTTGCACACCGCCACCTTGATGAGGGGCGCCTCAATATTGGGAAGGGCTTCATCACGAATCTCTTGGGTAAGAGTGTCGAAGCGTTCTTCGGTATAGGAACTTAGGCTGGAAAGCGCATTAAACAGTATTTCATTGATCGATTCTTTTTGCTCCCATTCCTTTAATCTGCCTATACGGTCATTAAGCAAATTACTGTCCAATACTATCACCCCTGCGGTTTTATTATAATGGTTCTTCTTCCATAATAGCCACAGTGCTAACTATATCTTCAACAATATTTCTATACCTTTCATGTTCCACTCCTATATCCATTTCTCCATATAATTCTAATACTGTCTCATAATCGCGTATAGCGTCATCGTATCTGCTGGCAGCAACTGCCGTACGGGCCCTTTTAATATAATCCTCTGCGTCTTTATCTAAATCGATCTTACGCTCTATCCTCTTTTTATCTTCCTGAGATTGATTATCTGTAATACCCAAGTCATTATATACTTCTATAATAAATTCACAATATTGCAGGGCCAATTCATAATTCAAATTACCTTCCGCTCTTTCCATTAAAGCCTTAACATTGCGAATAAAATTTGCTTCTACAGAGCTGTTCATTTTTCTGTCCGCTTCAAAAATGAGGGTTATCAATTCCTTTCTTAAAGCCAAATCCCCCATGGTTTTTACAATATCTTCGGCTTCGCCATAATAGGCTAAGGCTTCCTGATACAGTTCTTCTACTTCATACATCTCTCCTATTTTTATTAAATCGTCTGCTGCTATATATTTTCTTACTTGATTCAGTTTATCCGAGAGTATTTCCGAAACCATTAATCCGGAATGGATATCCGCCGCTTCATAAGCATCAAAATAAGCGTCTTGTGCATCTTGATAAGCCTTTTGCGCATCATGATAATTGGCGCTCTCCATATGCTTATCTCCATTCATAATACTATTGTATAAATGCCACCTCTCTGCTATAAGAATTGTTATAGCACTTTTTGCCTTAACATATTGCAGATTATTCTTTAAATTTCCGGTAAGCTCACTCGCTTTTTCGTATTGCTCATAAGCCATTGAATAATTGCCATAATTGGAATAACGTATACCTTCGCTATCCAGTTTTTCTATTTCCGCCAGCGCATGCCGGTCGCGCGCGCGCATGATAGATATGACTATCGAAGCAATAATTGCCAGTATCAGCACAACAATCAAAGCTATGATCATTATACGCCGGCGCTTTTTCTTTTTGATGGTATCTTCTTTAAATGTTTTTTCTACAAATAAGGAAGCCAAGGTATAGCTTCTAATAGCAGGGTTTTTAAGCTGTGTTAATAAATATAATTCTTGAATATTGCTAATTAATTTATCCGGTTTAGATTCTTCATAAGCGTCGAGTATTTCTACATCGTCCAAACGTTCCCAGAGGCCGCAGGTAGTAAAAAGCATAGTGCTTTCTTCTAATAATTCAATTTTTTTAGAAACATAAGGGCGCAGGTGTTTTTTCTGCCCTAAATATTGTAAAAGGTTTTTATTCTCTGCGGGAGGGGCTTTATCCAGCCCAAATTCTTTGGCGGCGAATTGATAATATGTTTGGGTTTTGCTCTTTAAATAAAAGGCATTGTCGTTTAACAAAAAGAATTTAATATTGCCACAACTGGCATAACGAATACGGGTATAATCTGAAACTACTACTGTTATGGCGGTTTCCAATATATTCTTTACACTATTGGCTACAATCTGATCATGGGCATAGCGTATATATCGTTTGAGATTTTTAAAAGAGGGGTTCCGTTCGAAAGCCGTTAATACAGATTCCACGGCTAATTTCGCGCTATTAATATCATTATCGGAGTCATAGCTTTCGGCTACAGCATAGCACACCATATTCTCCAGCGGTACATAGGCAAAATAAGTCCTGCCCACGCTATCTATGCCTTTTTCCGAATAAAAATCAACTATTATTGAACTGTTTAATCTTCTCATCTAAATAACTTCTTTCCAAACGGCGTATGAGGGCATCACGCCCTACTTCTTTCCAAACGGCGTGATGTGGGCATCACGCCCTACAAAAAACCGTTTTCGCACAGCGGAAATTCCCCAAACTCTACACTCTACACTCTATTAAAAGCGCAGTTGCGTTCATCTGCTTATCTAAGCCCTTTTCATTAATAGAATCGATCATGGCCTGGGCTTTGTCATTGATCTTCTGGCGGGAAGTTATTATTTTTATACGTTCCAGCGGATGCATATACATATAAGCGCCGTTCGATAATAAAGCGATCACGTTCTTTGTAGATAATATGCATCTACCACTGGAATACAAATTATAGGCGTCATTGCCTAAAATACGCTCATTATGACCATTATAGACAAATACTCTGTTGGCGCCCACATTAAAATAGTTCAGTTCTTTACCTCGCAATAAGACCATGGTTAACGATAAACGGGGGCTTCTGCCAATATAAATAGCTTCTTGTACACGCTTATTTGCTGCCAGGGCTGTATCTAGCAAAAATTGACCGGCATATTCATTTAAGGGAATTGAATACTTTTGCGTGAAAATATCCGCACAATACTCTACCGCCAAAACAGCCGCATTTCGCCCATTAGGATGATCGATGTTTCCGTCGGCTAAAACTGTCAGTAAATCTCCAACCTCATTATAACTGCTGGAAAAATAATTATTCTGTACTTCACGGCAACCTATGCTTTGAGCGTTACCAATTCGATAACGTTTATCCATCATCAAAATCCCGCCAATTAAACTTAAAACCTTCATTATCGCCGCAAAAAGCCACAAAGATAAATTCGCTGGTGCCAATTTTTAAACGGTCTCCCGCCAGTAATTCTTTGGGTTCGTATACCACTTCCCAGGAATCTTCATTATCCAGTTTATATACCAGCCCCTGAGAATCTCCCGGCAACACTACCGTATGATTTTTTTCGGGGTCGTACATAATAATGGCATGGTTGCGGGCATTGATAGAATTATCGCCCAAAATGCGTATATCCATATCTGGCGAGCGCCCTACAAAGTTTTTTTCCGGTAAAATACGGTAATCTCTGCCCTTCGAAGCCCCGGCCACACAAACTAACCAGCCAACTACCCGTTTTTTGTCTTCCAGCTCATCTAAATAAGCCTCGGAAAACTGCCCTAAAGGGTCTTCACTGCTGCCCGGCTGCTCCGGTCCAATAGAGATATTGCAGTACGGGCAAATCTTGCCATGTTTTTTTTCGCTGAACATATGTCCGTTTTTGCAACGATTAAGAGCCATAGTAAACCTCCTAACATGGGCATAAAGCCCACGAGTATTCTATTCCACCATCATTTAGAGCTTGTTACAAAATCCCCTGAGTTTTATCCGTCATTGTGGGCTTGATCCAAAATGACTAGTAATCAATAATTATGCGTATCATCTACTCATTGCACAACTATGTCATCAGCATACGTTCTTTATCTATATAAATAATATCATTAATCTGCAATCTATAGCACATACCGCTTTTCAGTTTACACACATACTGTTCGGCTGCGCGCTTTATACCCACACTTCGTTCATCCGTAACACGTTCTGCATACCAGAAACTATCTACGCAATTCAACAAAACGCATACCTCGCCTGTTTGATCGTCTTCAGTACGAAAACAAGCAGAATCGTTAAAGCAGATCAAGGCAGATGTTCTGTTGAGCAAGGAAAATTCTTCCACGGCAATATTTGCGTCGGAGAGCAATGCTATTTTAGTTATATTTTGTGTGCCATGATGTTTTTTGCGCAAAAACGGGCTTAACAAATAAACAATAATAGCACCAGCCGCCACAGCAAATACTATTAACAGCGCAAAGAAAATCTCATTCATATTGTATATAAAATAGTCATAACCATAGAATATATAACCGGCTAAAGCTATTAAAAAAAATGCCAGTAAAAGACTACTAAGGATGACTATAAACTTCCTATCTGCCTTCATGATACATACACGCTCCTGTGGTCTGTTGTTAAGACCAAGTTTTGAGTTTTGAGTTTTGAGTTTTGAGTCTTGAGTCTTGAGTTTAGGTAAGTTTTCGCTTAGCGAAAACATTCAAATAATCTTTGAGTCAATTAATAATAATCCTACGGGGAACCGCCGACCGGCGCTTCCCCGTATCGGAGTCTATGCATAATGATAAACTGTTAGGCATTACTTTCTCCATACATCATATATTCTCTTAGCTGCATAAATATAGCTTGCAAATGGTACAGTCTCCCCTATAATCGTTTCCATTCCCGAACTTAGTGTGTCTTTTACATGCCCTTTAGATTCTCCATAATTTCTTCTTCTAACACTGTCTTCTAAGCCGCCTATCTTTTCTAACACGCTAAAAGGTGAACTATCAAAAATAGCTAATCCCGTATCGGTTATTTTTTGCTTTATCTCTGCCGAGTTGTCTGGACCAAGATACTCTTGTTTAATATTCCAAACTGTTCTACTATAATTCACACGCAATTCTGTTAGATTATTCATGCAAAAAAGTCTAATTGCATTTATCTCACGCGGATCTGAAATACTACCATCTTGATCAATCTCAACTTCTGAATCAAGCCACGCCTTTGTTGATTGCTCAAATCTATTGATAATAAAAATATGCGGTCTGCTAATTGAGGCACAACCATTATCAAAGGTTTCGCCTAACACAAAACTTGCAGTCTCATTAATCAAAAAAGTAAATCTATATCTATCAAAAATCACTTTTTTGTTCATTATAGATTACTCCTTATACAAAATTACATTACCAAACTCACAACATAAATACCTAAAAGAATCAGAAACATTGTGGGGAAGCGCCTAAGGGCGCTTCCCCGTAGCGAAAGCTTGATTATTCAACAGTTACGCCGTCGAGGCGGTCTTTCTTTTGACGAACTACTAATTGGAAAAATCCGTTCTGATCTTCAAATTGTTCATGGAAAGCAATAACAAAGGCATGGGATAATTCATATGTTCTGGTCAGACCGGTATGATCGAAAATTACCGTAACTGTTTTGTAAGTGTCCGGGCTATCCGGTTTTACCATGGACCATTCTGCAATAGCTTTTGTGGAATCTTTCATAAAGCCCTTATCGGCGTCATAGGCAACCCTGCCTGTAATAGTTAATGTTGCTCCGATGCTCGAAGAGCGTGCATCTGAAGCCGCCGGAGTCGTCGAATCAAACTCCACCTTTAAAACCTCTTCTGTCAGTTCCGCAACATCTGCGATAGTTACTTTGTACATAGAAAAATCCTCCCCTTTTTTTATTCTAAAGCCAATTACTTGGCAATAGTTCAATCGAAAACGATCTCTAAATTAATATATTCCGCTGTTCCGCCAAATACAACTTCTATTCTGGTATTTCCCTCTTCCGTAGCCGGCGCGCCAATACTATCTGCGTCTCCTAAAATGGAATTAGCATAACCTTTAACCAGTTCCCACTTTTTCACCTGTCCGCCAGGCGCATATTGTTTTTCTATACCGGCGCGTTTATCATTACTTAAAATACGCATGGTACGCAATATGTATGAAGTGGTTGTTTCTTTAAATAAGCTAACGAAACTACCGTCTTTTTCATACATGGAACGCGCTTTAAACACCACCACATTGCCGGATTTATCGGAAGAGAATACAAAACCGAAATTATTTTCATTCAGCTTTTGCCTGTCGTCATTGGTAATACCGGCAATTTCCTTGGCAAAGGTGGTGGTTACTATTTCGGAATAATTGTCGGCTTCAATATCGAAGCGTACGCCAGGTAAATCTTTGGAAATCTTACCTTTGCTACCAAATCTGGTTGCTAAATAATTCGGGCACTGACAAGCCGCAGTTAGCCCTGCCGCCACAAAGGCGGCGCTTACATATACGCCGTAAATCCAAAACTTAAACTGTTCTTCTACGTCATCTGAAAACTCTACGCCGTTTTCGGTTTCATAAACCCGCGCCCCATATACCACCTTAGAACGATCCCTGGGGATCACGGTAAAGTTAGGCAGGCAGGCTATAGCAAATCTATCATAATCTGTAGCTACGATATCTTGAGTTTTTTCAATATAAGCGTCGATACCATGAGTGGCGATGCGGGAAAAGGTGGTGTCGTCTCCCGCTTCGAAGGAAAAGAAGGTTTGGATGCGGTATTTTTTAATGGCATCCAGCAATTGCTGCAGACACATCATTTCATTGGGTTCCAGTTTTGTGCCTAAGTTGAAATCGCCGGTGAAACCCATGTCCCGCATGGTTTGTGCATCTATTTCCGGCTCATCGCTGCCTTCCGAAAACTTGATATCCGGCACTATACCAAACCAAATCGTATCTGCACATTCCAGCTTATTATTAACCGATTCCAAATATTGTTGTAATTGTTTCAAATAACCTTCTTCTACAATATCTTCCAAACGCGAATTAACAACCAACAGTTTCGGGCGCATTTTTGGCATTTTGGGCGTATATTGATCAAAGAAAGCTTTAACATTCAGTAGCTTTTCTATCAGCACTTTCGCTTCGCGGATAAAAGATTTCTCCCACACTGCGTGTAAGGCGGAAAAACGGTTGTATTTATCTACCGTTTCTTCTTTACTCAGTTGCATAAGGGCTACATTAGCGCTATCTGTAAAAGCGGATAAAACCAATTCCCTGTGGAAACTGCCTTTTTCCGGGTCATATTCATGGCCAACCGAAGAATAAACATCGGTCATGCTTTGATCATAATACTTTTCCAGGGTGGTGATGGTGTATTGTTTATAATCCACATTTACCGGAGAACTGCTGCCGTCTTCTAAAAGTTTTACCTCTTCT
>WRKD01000211.1 GCA_009778255.1 Bacillota bacterium | reverse complement strand
GCAAATAGAAGGCGCGGGGCAGCTTGCGCCGCAGGCGGGGCGGCTGAATATCTTCATTATCACCGGCGTGAACGGAGTGGGCAAGACTACCACCTTAGGCAAGCTGGCCGCCCATTATAAAACCGCCGGTCTGCGTGTGCTGCTGGCCGCCGCCGATACCTTCCGCGCCGCCGCAGCCGATCAGTTGGCGGTGTGGGCCGAACGCGCCGGGGTTGAATTAATACGACAAGGCGAAGGAGCCGACCCGGCGGCGGTAGTCTTCGACGCCATCGCCGCGGCTAAATCTCGCAGAATAGATTTGCTACTGATCGATACCGCCGGACGTCTACAGAATAAAACCAACCTGATGGCGGAGCTTTCTAAAATAGCGCGGGTGGTAGAACGTGAAGCCGCCGAGGCTCATCTGGAAAATCTGCTGGTGCTGGACGGCGGCACAGGGCAAAACGCGATTTCTCAGGCAAAGCTGTTCGGCGAGGCGGTTGCTCTATCCGGATTAATCCTCACCAAATTAGACGGCACAGCTAAAGGTGGCGCGGTGGTGGGCATCAGCCATGAAAGCGGCCTGCCGGTGAAAATGATAGGCGTGGGCGAAAGCGTGGAAGACCTGCGGCCTTTCGAGCCAAGTGAATTCATTGCGGCGCTGTTCGAGGAGTAAACGTATGAAATTATTCGACATCGTACCGTCGGAACTATTCTCTATTTTGGCTTCTCCCAACCGCTCCATCTACGCGGATGCGTTATTGGTGCTTTATGACGCATTTCAAGACCGGCTAAAAATCTCCGAGGACATGTATTTTTCCATGTTACGCAATCGTCTCGAAAATGATTTAGCACGACTAGATTTTGAGGATGAAGGGATATATGAGGAAGAAGTACAAGATATTTCCGGCCGCGCCCGTTTTCTTATTCGCAGGCTGAGGGAAAAGGGGTGGATAGACAGAGAAAGAAAAGAAGATTTTTCGGATTTTTATATTATTATTCCGGATTATAGCATAAAACTATTAGAATTGTTCTCGTCTTTGCTCAGGCCCAAATCGGAAAGTGGATTTTCCTATGTGTATGAAACATATTCAGCATTAAAACTTGCAAATGAAGGCGAAGACATTTATGAAAAGCTAATGGCCCTTTACGGGGCTTACGATAAGACACAAGCGCTTATTAAGATGCTAAAAACAGTTTATCATAATATTAACCGTTATTTCCAACAGCAAATAGATATGAAAGATGTCAATGATGTACTGGCAGCTCACTTCGATGATTTTCTGCAAAGAATTATGGAAGCACATATCCGCCCCTTAAAGATCAAGGATTCCGTGCCTAAATACCGTATCCCAATTAAGCAAATATTAGACTCGTGGTTAGAGCACGAGGAAATTATAGCTGGGATGGCCCGGCAGGCGCTGCAAGAAAAGCGTTTTGCTTCCTGGGAGGAATGTCGGCACGATATTATCGATAAGATCTTTTTTATCAAGGAAAGCTATGAATGCTTTGAGCAGGAATATTTAAACGAAATCGATGCAAAAGTTCGGCGTTATACGCGTTCCACTACGCAAAAAATCGAAACGCTTACCAACAATGACCGCACAGTACGGGGAAACTTGGTTTATTTACTGAACAAGTTGACAGAAAATCCTCAAGACGATGAATTGCCGGAAAGGATACAAGCTGTTTTTCACCTGTACGAACAGACCTTTTTATCAGAAAAAAGTTTATATGTGCGCCGCAACGCAGAAAAGAGAAGCAGGCAAGACCCCGTATTGCTAAATGTAGATACAGTTGACCTATCGGATAAAATAACGGAATATGACTATTTAGTCAACAGCCCTTATAGCAAGCCGAATTTGCTGGCGTTTATGAATAGTTTTATGCAAGACCGCGAGGTGGCTTTTTCGCGGGATTTGAATGTAAACGATGATATTTCTTATATTATATCGCTTTTGCTTGTTTCCAGCCTTGACGAAGGTTCGCATGCCTATAATACTGCTGTATTGCCAGGAGAGGTAGAAGCCGGTATCTATACAATCCCGCAAATCCGTTTCGAACGTAAGAAGGAGAAATAAATGGACTACTCGATTATCGAAGGTTTTTCCGCTAAAGAACAGGAACTCTTTTCCTCCGTATGCAACCACCTTTTAGGCAATACTTTTGTGGTGCGCGATATATATAAGGATGGCGTTCATGTCAATAACCCTGAATATACTTTTTTAGTACGCTACCTTAATACGGTGCGGGGTTATCTTTCTTTTTTGGAATGGGATATATATCAAGACGAATTTCACGGTTATTTTTACGTTTCAAATCGTTTGGAAGCAAACCGGCTGGTTATGGGTAGAGTTAGTACGGGCATTCTTTTGGTCTTACGCCTGATCTATGACGAGAATAGTGAACGCGCCGGGTTGCATCAGGATGTTTTATGTGCGGTGCGCGATCTTCTGGAAAAAGTAGTTGCGGATTTTAGTATATTTCGTCAGAAGCCTAATATGGATGAAATCAAGCGCTCCCTTAAGTTGCTGGAAAATCACAATATCATCGTGCGGATAGACGGCAAGTATTCCGAAGCAACCGGCAGGTTTGCCATCCTCCCTACCATCCTGACTGCGGTTTCCCCAGAAAAAATGCAAGTCTTGATAGAGCAAATGAAAAAAAGCGGAGAGGAGAAGGCGGATGAAGAAGCTGAAGAAGGTGCTGTTGATCCATTGGTTCTATTATGATAAGCTTTTGCTGGATTTCGAGGATGTAAACTATCTGACCGGCAAGAACGCCTCTGGTAAATCAACATTTATCGACGCCTTGATGATAGTATTATTGGGCGAGGTAAGTTCTCGCAACTTCAACAAAGCCGCCAACGAAAGCTCTCAGCGCTCCTTGCAGGTTTACCTGCGTGCTAATAAGTTTCCCCATAATCCCAATTCCCGCAAAGGCAAAGCCTTCAACACCTATATCGCTTGCGAATTTTTTGACGACATTACGGCTCAATCTTTCACTTTAGGCATTGTTTTCGAATGTTATGCCGACGGTGACGAACGCTATAATTTTTTTACTTTCGACGGGCCTATCCCCGGCAATTGCTTTATCACCGGTCAAAAACCGATGGATATCAGCGAATTACGTAATTATCTGAGAACGGAGTATAAAACCCGGCAGGAAATGTACGATAGTAACAAAAAATACCGGGCGGCAATTAAAGCAAAATGGAATGTTCATGTAGATCAGATTTTTTCTTTGCTCAAAAAAGGCGTCTTTTTCAAGCCTATCGATAATATTCAGCAGTTTATAACAGAAAATGTTTGCGACCTGCCGGATAAGCCCGATATCGTAGCTATGCAGCAAAATATTCAGGATTACAAATATCAGGAGCAACTGGCCAAAAAGCATACTCAACGCCAAGAGCGTTTGCAAATAATCTCAGAACTGTATTATAGCTCGGAAAGGGCCTTAGACACCAAAATAGCCCATGAGTATTTGAAGGCGCGTGCAGAAAAAGAAATTCAAGACGGATTAGTTGAGCAATACGAGAATGAACTGCAGAACTACACAGAAAAACTGGCCGCTATATCATATAATTATGATGAATCCATAAAACGCATCGAAGACTTGGGAAATCAGCGCGACCAGCTGTTGACGGAAAAACTAGGCAGCGATATTTACAAAGAACAAGCCCGCTTGGAACAATTGAAGATGGAATTAGAGGCGGAGCAGCAAAGATTGGAAGACGAAATGAAGAAAACAGCGAATAACATCCGCGTAGAAGCATTTCGCTGGGGTTCCTATTGTGCTAAGCTGTTAGAAGCTACCTGGCCGGATCAAGTTGAATATGAAGATCTGCAAAGCGTAGCAGATGATCTAAAAAGAGCATTGGCTACGATCGAGCAATTCACCATGTATGAATTTGGCGCGACCGATATGGCGGTTTTTACAGGATTGCAACATACCATGAGAGCCTTTACCGCCCTGTTACGAGAAAACTATTATAGACTAAATGAGTGTTGCTTGGAAAAAAGACAAACTTTAGATGAAGCTGTCATAACCATGAAAAAGCTGGAGCAGGGCATTAAGGATTATAACCCAAAACTGTTAGAGTTAAAAGAAAGGATAGAACTTTATCTGACCGATCAGGCGGGAGACAATGTAAAAGTCGAAATACTGGCCGATTTATTAGAGATAAATGATCCGGAATGGCAAAGAGCCATAGAGGGGTATTTGCATAATCAGAAATTTCATCTGCTAGTGGCGCCGCAACACTATGATGCGGCTTTAAGAGTTTATGATGAAATCAAACATGTCTTGTACGGTTTTGGTTTAGTGGATATCGGCAAACTCAGGCAAAAAAAGCAGTTGCAAGTTCAACCGGATAGCCTGGCTGCCAAAATAAGCACGGATAATGATTTGGCGCGGGATTATATCGCTTATCTACTGGGCCGGGTAATATGCTGCCCGCGCCGGGAAGAGCTGCGCCAGCATGTCACGGCTATTACGGCGGAAGGGATGCTGTACCAGAGCTTTGTCAGCCGGGCGCTTTCTCCTAAGCTAATGGATAACTGTTATATTGGACAATTTGCGCTGGTGCGGCGGCGCGCCTTGCTCGCGGAAAAGATAAAAAGCTGGCAAGCGGAATATACCCAATTGAACTCCCTGCACGCCCTGCTGGCCGAGCAGCAAGGGAAGGATTTGCTCTTTAACGACCATTTTATGCAGGAAACCTTGGGCGTAATGCCCCAAAAGGATCAGCGCAGACAAGAGATAATCAGGGAAAACCAAGCGATACTCAATAGACTGGATCAGCTGGATTTGGATTGGATCAGCCGATTAGAGAAAAAAATATCCCTGGTAGAGCAGCAGATAAAGGAAACGGAATTCAGCAAGGATGAATGCGCCAGAGCCGAAGGTGAATGCCGGACCCGGATTGAGCGCCTGGAAGAGGAACTTCTGCCGCATCATCGTCAAGAAAGGGAAATAAAGGAAACTGTGCTAAGCATGGGGTTTTCCGAACAATATGCGGCTGAAGTTGGGGACGCCCGCTATCTGGAAGAGTTAAAGCGCCTTAAATCGCCTGGGCGGGTGCTAAAAAACTTCGGCGACAGCCTGGAACAGTCGGCTAAAGCCTATGATAGGAGCCGTGATGCGCTGGTAAATGCCCGGCGCGAATATGTGAACAGCTTCCCGCCCTGTTCTTATCAACCCGATGCCTTGCATAACGAAGAATTCGCCGCGGAATTAAAGCTGTTGCAGGAAGTGATGCTGCCACAATATCAGGAGAAAATCCGTAAGGCGCGCGAAAGCGCCTTGGAGCAATTCCAGAATGATTTTTTAGCTAAAATCAAAACCAATATCGATTCTGTTAAACAACAGGTCAAGGATTTGAACAAGGCATTGAAAAAAACTTGGTTCGGGGCAGATCAATATCAATTCATAGTGGAGTGTAATCCCGATTATGCCGACTATTACAATATGATAATGGATCCAAACCTGATGGAAGACAACGAAGGTTTATTCACTTTGGCCTTTCAAGACAAATACGGCCATCTTATCGAAAGCCTGTTTACGCAGATAGTCGCCTCGGACGATAAACTCCTCAATGCCCGGCAGCAAAGTGAGTTGCAGGAAAATATAGAACGCTACACCGATTACCGCACATACCTGCATTTTGATTTGGAAACCACCGATCAAAATGACAATGTGGAATTTTTATCGAAAACATTAAAAACCGATTCCGGCGGCGAGATGCAGACACCCTTCTATATAGCCATGCTGGCTTCTTTCGCTCAGGTTTATCGGGTTCACGACACGGGAAATTTCGGCAATACCTTAAGATTGATAGTTTTTGACGAGGCGTTTAATAAAATGGATAGCGAGCGTATCGTGCAATGTGTACGGCAATTCCGCCGGTTAAACCTGCAAGCGATATTTTGCACACCGCCGGATAAACTGCCGGATATCATGCCCGAGGCGGACCGCACTCTGCTGGCGCTCAAGGAAGGTTATACCATGCAGATATTACCCTGGTCGAAGAATATTGAGGCGAAGGTTAATGAATAGCAAAGAGCTTATTTTACAGCGATTGTTGGATAAATATGAGCACAGCAAACATTTTACAGCGCCGGGCAGTTCTAATAGGCGCGTGCTACTGCGTATCCGTAAAGATGAGCTGCCTGAATATGATTATCAAAACGCGGCGGTCAGAGACGACTTTAACGTAGCGGTCAAGGAACTGGCCGGCGCCGGTATCGTTTGCGTAAAGTGGCTTGCCGGAAGAAAGGATTTAGTTGCGGAGGAAATCTGGCTGAACCTGGATCATCTGGCTTTTGCATATCGGTTAGCCGGAGTTATTCCTCTAAAAGAGCGCGCGTTAGTTTCTGCCAATATTTTTAGCTCAGCAGCCGCTCAGTGCAAAAACACATGGGCCAAAGCTTTTCTTGAAGAGCAAGCCGAGCTTACCCTGGCCCAGCAAAAGCTTACTGTTTTAGGCAAAAGAGAACAAGACTATGTGCAAGACATCATAACCGCCTTGGTCACATATGATCAACTAAAAGAAGAATGCCTAACGATGCGGGGTTTTAGTATTCGCTGCTATAAAGATTCAAAACATTTTGAAAAAAATGTGCGGGACGCTTTTTTAACTATCGCCGCCAAACATGATCCCCGCTTGCGGGAGTTGCTGCAATATCAAGAGCTTAAACCGAGAGAAAAACTGGCTATCTTAGGAATTTTTGTGCGGCCGGAGTTATACGAAATAGCGGGGCCTGTCACCGTGAAGACTGCTTGGGGCAACTGCGATCTTACAGCGCTTTCCCGCACCGGAGCGGCTTTGCCCAGCAATAGTGTTGAGCATATATTAGGCATCGACATGAGTAAAATCAAGCGGGTAATGTTTATAGAAAACAAGACTTGCTATGATGAATATGTGCTGAAATATCGTAAATCGGATGAATTGGCGGTGTTTCACGGCGGTTTTTATAGCCCTTATAAAGGTAAGCTACTGCAAAAAATCGCCGATTGCGTACAACCCGGTACAACCACCTTGTTTTGGGGAGATATTGATTTAGGCGGCTTGCAGATGCTGATACGGTTGCGGCAAATATTTACGGCATTATTGCCTTGGAAGATGGGTTTAGCGGAGGTGGAACAATTTAAAGAGTATGGATTAAAGCGGGACAGGGATTATTTGGAAAAAGTTACAAAGACCATGTCGCAACCGGAATATGGATCATTTTTGGATATACTACGCGCTATAATAAAATACGGTGTAACAATAGAACAAGAGGTTATGATCGACGGATTACTTTGCAGCCCGCAAGCAAACCCAACAAACGAAATACCACCCAACATCACAGAAAAACACACGTAAGGGCGATTATCAATCGCCCGCTGTTCGAGGAGTAAACGTATGCGAAACGTATACGGAATGCGCGCAAACGTATACAAACTCAAACGAAACGTATACAAATGTATACGAAATGCGTACAAGTGTATACAAAGGAGGAGGAAAGCCCATGAGCATTCTGATCAAACAACCTCTGATCCTCACCATGGAGCGGGAAAACGGAGCACTTAAATCTCCTTTTCGAGGCGATATCCTGGTGGAGGGGGATAGTATCACCCATATCGGCGCCACTTCTGTCTATGAGGAAAGCACTTGCGAGCAGGTGATAGACGGGCGGCATCTGCTAGCCATGCCGGGGTTGATCAATACCCATAGTCACGCCGCCATGACATTGTTCCGTGGCTTCGGCGACGATCTGACGCTAATGGATTGGCTGCAAAACAAGATATGGCCGGCTGAGGGAAAAATGACGCCAACCGACATTCTGCTTGGAACCCGTTTAGCTATCCTGGAAATGATCAAAAGCGGAACCACAGCCTTCGCCGATATGTACGATTTTTGCGATCAAGTGGTGGAAGCGGTGGCTGAGGCCGGTGGCCGAGCCAGTATTTGCCGGGGTATTGTGGCTTTCACGCCGGAAATGGGAGCCCAAAAACTGGAGCAAGGCCTCGCTTTCGCCCTGCATTACCGGGGCGTTTGCGCAGGCCGCGTCACCACCATGCTGGGGCCGCACGCCCCCTATACCTGCAGCCCGGATTTCTTAGCGCATATGGCGGAACTGGGGCGGGAGCATAAGCTGCCCCTACATATACATTTGCTGGAGACTCAAGATGAAATAGCGCAGATCGCCGCACGGGACGGCTGCCGTCCGGTGGAATTGCTGGAACGATGCGATTTCTTTAGGGATAACAAGGTGCTGGCCGCCCACGGCGTATGGCTAAACGAAGAGGAAATATCCTCGTTAAGCGGCTACGATGTAAGCGTGGCCCATTGTCCGGCCAGCAATTTTAAACTGGCCAGCGGTATAGCACCGGTAAATGGGCTTTTGGCCGCCGGAGTTAACGTGGCCTTGGGCACGGACAGTGCCTGCAGCAATAATAGTCTCGATTTGTTCGAGGAAATGAAGCTGGCGGCCTTGGTTGCCAAAGTGCGGGGGCTGGATCCTCTGGCTCTGCCGGCAGCCACGGCTCTGGAGATGGCTACGGTAAACGGGGCTAAAGCCTTGGGCCTTGCTGGCTGCGGCCTTTTGGCTGCCGGAAATAAAGCCGATATCATCCTTGTCAATATCGATCAGCCACATTTCACCCCGCAGCATGATCTGATTTCCCACCTGGTTTACGCGGCCGGCGGCAGCGATGTGGATACGGTGCTGGTGGCAGGGCGCGTACTGATGCACAAGCGGGAGTTGACGACTTTAGATGAGGAGCGTATTATATACGAAGCAGAGCATATCGCGCAGGAACTGTGTTATAGAAGGTAGAAATATGAGATATTTGTCTTTACAGGAAGTTACAGGAGGGAGCATATGCTAGTTTCATGGATGGCTACGAATGAATGCAATTTGTACTGTAAGCATTGTTATCAGGATGCTGGTGAAAAAAAGGAAAACGAACTATCTACCAGCCAAGCAAAATCTATGATCGACGGTATACATAAAGCCGGTTTTAAAATAATGATATTCAGCGGCGGCGAACCGCTGATGCGGGAAGATATATTTGAATTGGTGTCTTATGCATCAGATAAAGGATTGCGCCCTGTTTTCGGCACTAATGCCATGTTAATAACAAAAGAGGTTGCCGTTCAGCTCAAGCAATGCGGTACAATGGCAATGGGAATCAGCCTTGACAGTTTGGATCCCGGCTTACATAATCAATTCCGTAACCATCAAAATGCTCACCGCTTAACTATGGCAGGTATCAAAAATTGCCGCGAAGCCGGACTTCCTTTTCAAATTCACACCACCGTCCTTGATTGGAATCAAAATGAAATTTTAAATATAACCGATTATGCTGTTGAAGCGGGGGCGATTGCTCACTATATCTTTTTCCTTATTCCTGTTGGCAGAGCAGTCAATATTAATGAAACCTCTTTGGAGATTATGGAAAATGAACGCATGATCACTAAAATCATCGCAAAACAAAAAGAGGTGGAAATTGATATCAAACCCACCTGCGCCCCGCAATTTACCAGGATCGCAAAACAAATGGGGGTTAATACCCGTTTTACACACGGTTGTTTAGCGGGGATCACTTATTGTATAATCAGCCCTGTGGGTATAGTGCGCCCCTGCGCTTATATGACGGAAGAAGCGGGGGATATTAGAAAAACCCCTTTTGCTGAAATCTGGAAAGATTCCAAGCTGTTCCAGAATTTGAGAACCCAAGCATATAAAGGCGCTTGCGCAAATTGCGATTACAAGGAAATGTGCGGCGGTTGCCGTGCTAGGGCGGGATATTATAATAATGGCGACTATATGGCGGAGGACAGATACTGTGCCTATGGGCAAAAATTGGTAACTTGAGCTGTGTAAAATCATGTAACTTGATTGATAGGTGTATGATTTCATGCAATTAATTTAGTGTTCTTATGAAATCATACAGCAGCGTTATGGCGGAAAGGAATTAGCATTGAAGATTATAAGATTATTGTTTATTTTTTCTGTAACCCTGTTATTTTCAGCGTGCCAAAACAGCGATGTTGATCGTAATATTCAATTTAGCGGACATGAATATGTGTTCACAGATGCGCTTGGCTCTCAAGTTACCGTTGATGACCCTCAAAGAGTAGTTGCTTTAATGGGAAGTTTTGCTGAAATCTGGCAGTTAGCGGGCGGTGAATTGGTTGGGGTAACAGATGACGCCTTTGACAGCCGCAACCTAGCTTTATCGGACGAAATAGTCAATGTAGGGACTTTTAACAGCCCTAATACTGAAGCCATAATTAACCTATCCGCCGATTTTGTCCTGCTTTCTTCCGAAACCCCGGAACATGTGAAATTACAAGAAATGCTTATTAGTTTAAATATCACTGGAGCGTATTTTAAAGTAACGCATTTTGAGGATTATTTGTACATGCTTAAAATATGTTCGGAAATAACCGGCAACAGTGAAGCTTATAAAATAGAAGGCGAAGATGTAAAAAGACGCATAGATCAAATCATTTCCGCCAGTCAGGACAAAGAGAACTTTTCTGTTTTGCCCTTAATTACATTTTCCGGCGGAATAAGAGCGCAAAACTCTGAAACGATGATCGGCAAAATGCTAAAAGAATTAGGCTGTGAAAACATTGCCGATAAAAAACCAAGTTTATTAAAGGAATTTAGCATGGAGCAGCTTATTTTAGAAAACCCGGATTTCATTTTTGTTGTCCCCATGGGAAATGACGATAAAGCCGCCCTGGAAAACCTAAACGCCGCCATAGAATCCAACCCGGCATGGAACGGTCTTGACGCGGTAAGGAATAACAGGTATATTATACTTGAGAAAAACATGTTTTTATATAAACCGAATAACCGCTGGGGAGAAAGTTATGAGTTTTTGTTCAAGACACTCTATGAATAAAAAAATCTATATTCTTCTTCTTTTAGCGTTTTTGTTCCTTATAACTACTTTTTTAGTAGCTTTATGCCTCGGAACAAGCAATATAGGGCCTTTAAAATTAGCGTCGCTTTTTTGTAATTCTAACACTGAAGATACTTTATACAGAATTATCGTTCATGTTCGCTTGCCCAGGGTGTTAGGGGCATTATTGGCGGGTTGCGCCCTATCGGTGTCAGGAGCAATTATCCAGTCTGTATTAAATAACCCATTGGCCGGGCCTAATATTATCGGAATCAACAGCGGCGCCGGTTTTGCTATGCTGCTTGCGGCAATTTTATTACCTTTTCACCCTGCTTTGATTCCTGTTTTCGCCTTTATCGGCGCCATGTTTGCCGCGCTTATTATAATTATTATTTCGGTAAGCACAAATGCGTCACGCCTTACCATAGTCCTGATTGGCTTTGCCATAAGCAGCATTTTAACTGCCGGAATAAACACGATAATGATTTTTTACCCCGATGCTTATATCGGCGCTAGTACCTTTATTATCGGGGGCTTATCCTCACTTACGATGCAAAAAATCGTGTTTCCGGCACTTTATATTGCCAGCGGTTTGATTTTGGCGGTAATTTTTAGCCGGGATTTGAATATACTATCACTTGGCACTAATACAGCAAAATCCTTGGGCATGAACGTTACGTTTACCAAAACTTTTATGATCGGCATATCTGCTATTTTAGCGGGCGCGGCTGTTAGTTTCGCCGGGTTGTTGGGTTTTGTGGGGTTGATAGTGCCCCACGCAGTGCGTTATCTGGTAAGCAATGATAATAAAATAGTTATCCCCGTGAGCTGCCTGGTGGGCGGTGGGTTTTTGATAGTATGCGATACTGTATCTAGAATTCTATTCGCCCCTTATGAACTTCCAGTAGGCATCCTTATGGCATTTGTGGGCGCGCCGCTTTTTATCTTCCTAATAATGAAAAACCGTCATGCAAAATACTAAGGTGGCTTTCAGCCGCAAGTGTTGAGTCGTGAGTTGTGACCTCCCAGGCTTTTGTCTGAGGTAAAGCCAAAATTGCAGCTTAACAGTTTGAACAACTTGTTTTTTAGAATTTGTTGCGGATAAGTGACAAATAATACGAACGGAATACCAAATTATGATAGAATTGAAAAACGTTTCCTTTTCATATAAGCATAAACCGTGCATCCGTAATGTGAATTTATCTTTTAATACAGGCGCAATTACTGCGGTAATAGGACCAAATGGATCCGGGAAAAGTACATTATTGAAGTTATGCTCAAGGCTATTACGTTGCAGCGGCGGTGAAGTATTATTAGAAGGTATAAATATATTTGATATAAAACCAAAGGCTTTCGCTAAACGGGCGGCTATTCTTCTGCAGGCTAACCATCCGCCGAATATTCCGGCATATGATTATGTAATGTCCGGCAGATATCCCCATAAATCCCTTACCGACTATATATCAAAGGAAGATATAAATATTGTTGAGAATGCCATGGAAATGACCGGATGCCATGTCTTTGCCCAGAGACCGGTGAATAAATTATCCGGTGGTGAACGTCAAAAGGTATTCATCGCCATGGCGCTGGCTCAAAATACAGATATTATTTTTTTGGATGAACCTACTACATTTTTCGATATCAATGTTTCCTTTGATATTATGAATTTGATTCAAAAACTCAACGAGAAGCTTGGCAAAACAATTATCCTTGTTGTGCATGACTTGAATTTGGCCTTACATTATTCCGATTATGCCGTGATAATAAACAACGGAGAAATTGTTATACATGAAAAAACTGCAAGCATAGCGGAAAACAATTATATAAGTAATGTATTCGGCGTGGAAATGAAAAAAATTATTGATGCAGGTAATGAATTTTTTCTTTTTAAAAAGTAAACTTTTAACCCCCGCCCATATGTAGAATGAACTCCCGCTCCCTACACCTGTAGCCCGGATTTCTTGGCGCATATGGCGGAACTGGGGCGGGAGCATAAGCTGCCCCTGCATATACATTGAAGCCTTAATAAACATACTTTTTTGCTTTTGGAGGAAATATGAGAATAGCTATCGACATCATGGGTGGAGATCATGCTCCCGGGGAAATTATGGCGGGGGCTTTACAGGCTGCTGCTAAGTGGCCTGAGCATCACTTGATATTGGTGGGGCGGGAGGAGGCTTTACCTGTTTTTCTACCTGCAAACTGCTCATTTCATCGGGCCGATCAAATTATGGCAATGGACGAAAGCGTAGAAAATCTGCGCCAAAAAAAGGATAGCTCAATTTGGCAGGCTACCCAGTTGGTTAAAGACAACCAAGCAGATGCTTTGCTCTCCGCCGGCTCTACAGCGGCGCAAATGGCCACCGCCGTATTATTACTGGGCCGTATTCCAGGGGTGAGCCGCCCGGCTATCGGTAGCGTGGCGCCGGGTTTCCCGGCAGAGCGCGTGATACTGGATATCGGCGCCAATACAGAATGTACTCCCCAGATGCTGCTGCAATTTGCGCGTATGGGGCGGGTTTTGAGTCAGGTGTTGCTAAAGAGGGAGAATCCTCGCGTGGCCTTACTTTCTAACGGAGAGGAAGCGCATAAAGGCAACGAGCTTATACGCGCCTCTTACACTTTGCTGGCAGAAAGCGATGTAAATTTTATCGGTAATATGGAAGGGCGGGATCTTTTCAGCGGTGATTTTGATGTATTGGTGTTCGATGGCTTCACCGGCAATATTGCCGTTAAAAGTGCGGAAGGAGCGGTGGCATTAATCATGAGCCTTATAAAAGATGAGTTTACTGCCTCTTTTCTTCGCAAGTTGGGCGCCTTTATAGTAAAACCCGGCTTGAAAAAGATCAAGGATCAACTGGATTATCAAGAACATGGCGGGGCGCCGCTACTGGGCGTAAAAGGTATTAGCATAGTCTGTCATGGATCTTCCCATGCCAGGGCCATTATCAACTCAGTAGGCAAAGCCATAACCTGTATGGAAGCGAATTTCATTTCACACTTAACCGAAGCCATGAAAGTTAAAACCTGAAAGGGGTGTTAATATGGACGTGCGGGAACGAGTACAATCGATGGTAGCGGAAAAACTAGGCAAAGTAGCGCAGGATTTGCCTCTGGATTTAAATCTGCACACTTTGGACTGGGATTCTCTTGATCTACTGGAATTGGTAGTAGATTTGGAGGAGGAATTTGACATAACCGTGAGCGATGAGCGCTTCGGTAAATGCGAAACCATAAATGACCTGACGGAAATGATTTCCGCCGTCATGCAGGAGTAGCTATATTATGACAAAAAATAACCATGAAACAATTCTTTTTACACGCTTTATGCAGGAAATTGGTTTTCCACCGGAGAAAAAAACCTTGCTTATTCAAGCTCTAACTCACCCAACCTATTTTGAGGGCGCAAGGCAGGAGATCCCAGAAGATAATCAACGTCTGGAATTCTTGGGCGATGCGATTTTAGATATGGTAGTTGGCGAATATTTATATCATGCTTACCCTACCGTACGAGAAGGGGATCTAAGTAAGATGCGAGCTGCTTTAGTCTGCGAGCCGGCTTTAGCATTACTGGCTAAAGAGCTCAACTTGGGGCAACTCCTTAGATTAGGCAAAGGCGGCGAAGCAAGTGGCGACCGGGAACGCCCTTCTGTATTAGCCGATGCTTTTGAAGCCTTGGTAGGAGCAATATATGAGGCGACAGGGTTTATGGCAGTTAGTTATTTTATAGAAAAGCATTTTGCCCCAGCCGCAGAACAGCTCACCAGAGACGATTTTGAGGATAAGAAAAGCCTTTTGCAAGAACTGGTGCAAAGGGAAGTTAGCTGTGGCGTTAGCTATAAAATCCTTTCCATGGATGGGCCGGATCATGCGCCTCGTTTTGAAAGCGGTGCTTATTGCGGCATTAAGCTATTGGGAAAAGGTTGGGGCGGCAGTAAAAAAGAGAGCGAGCAAGCCGCAGCCGCAGCCGCGCTGGCTTCGCAGGGTAAATGGCTGCCGGCAAGCGGTAGCAAGAAATAAAACAAACTTTAAGGAGGAAGTTTATGTACCAAATTGTCAAAAAACGAATACTTAATCCCCATGTGACTCAAATGGAAGTGTATGCTCCGCATATCGCAAAAAAAGCTCTGCCCGGTCAATTTATCATCTTACGTATCGATGAAGAAGGAGAGCGCATACCCCTAACTGTTGCCGGTTGTAACCGGGAGGCTGGTACTGTAACCATTATATTTCAAAAAGTGGGTTATACTACCAATCGTCTGGACACTTATGAACAGGGCGATAGCTTACTTGATTTCGTAGGCCCGCTGGGAGTAGCTTCGGAATTTCATGGTATGAAAAATGTTGCTGTAGTCGGCGGCGGTTTAGGGGTGGCCATTGCTTATCCGCAGGCAAAAGCTTTACATGATCTAGGAGCAAATGTATCTTTAATAGTGGGATTTCGGAATAATGATTTGATTATTCTTAAAGAAGAATTAGCTGCCGCCTCTACAGAGCTTATCATCATGACAGACGACGGATCAAATGGTAATAAAGGTTTTGTTACAGATGGTCTAAGGCAATTATTTCAGGCGGGAAGAGAATTCGATACAGTAATTGCCATCGGCCCGCTGGTGATGATGAAAGCTGTCTGCGATATAACAAAGGAACATAATATTCGTACCATAGTAAGTATGAATTCCACCATGATAGATGGTACAGGCATGTGTGGTTGCTGCCGTTTAAGTGTAGGTGGAAAAACTAAGTTCGCCTGTGTAGACGGCCCGGATTTTGACGGGCATTTGGTAGATTTTGCCGAAGCCATGGCTCGTTCGCGGATGTTTTATAAAGAAGAAGCCGCTATTATAGATCATCATTGCAATTTATTAGGGGGTGCTGTTAATGGCTAAAGCTAATATGAGCCTAACAAAAGTAGCCATGCCGGAGCAAGAGGCTCAAGTGCGCAATAAAAACTACCAGGAGGTTGCCCTTGGCTATACTGCAGGTATGGCTATTGAAGAAGCACAACGCTGTCTAAACTGTAAAAATAGCCCCTGCATTGCCGGTTGTCCTGTTAATGTGCGTATACCGGAATTTATTACCTTGGTAGCGGAAGGCAGTTTTTTAGAAGCTGCAGCCTTGGTTAAAAGCACTAATTCTCTACCCGCTATTTGCGGGCGAGTATGCCCTCAGGAAACCCAGTGCGAAGAATTATGTGTGCGTAAAAAGAAAGGAGAACCAGTAGCTATAGGGCGTCTTGAGCGCTTTGTGGCAGATTACGCCATGACACAAGGCGGAGAACAGATGGAAAAAACCCCTGCTAATGGGCATAAAGTGGCGATAATAGGTTCCGGACCAGCCGGGTTAACCTGTGCCGGAGATTTAGCTAAACTGGGTTATGAAGTTACTGTTTTTGAGGCTTTGCATACGCCGGGTGGAGTGCTGGTATATGGCATCCCTGAATTCCGCCTGCCTAAAGCGCTGGTACGTGAAGAGATAGCTTCCGTAGAGGCGATGGGTGTGGAGATTATTCCTAATATGGTAATTGGCAAAAGCCTTACTTTAGATGAATTACTGGAAGAGGAAGGGTTTGAAGCAGTATTCGTAGGCTCTGGTGCTGGTCTGCCCAAATTCCAAAAAATTCCCGGAGAAAACCTTAACGGAGTTTACTCGGCCAACGAATTTCTTACACGCATCAACTTAATGAAAGCCTATAATTTTCCCCATAACAATACACCTGTACGGGTGGGGGCGTCGGCAGCTATTGTGGGCGGCGGCAATGTAGCCATGGACGCAGCTCGCTGTGCTAAGCGTATGGGCGCTGAAACGGTGTATATTGTTTATCGTAGAAGCGAGGTAGAAATGCCAGCTCGGGTCGAAGAAGTGCATCATGCTAAAGAAGAAGGGATAATTTTTAAAATACTAACTAACCCCACCCAAATATTTGGCGATGCCAATGGCTATGTGCGGGCTATGGAATGCGTAGAAATGGAACTGGGCGAACCGGACGATTCTGGCCGCCGCCGTCCGGTAGTGAAAAAAGGCAGCGAGCATATAATCGACGTTGAAACAGTGGTAATCTCTATTGGCAATAGCCCAAATCCGCTTATTAAAGATACCACGCCTGGTTTAGATACAGAAAGCTGGGGCGGTATCATCGCAGATGAAGAAACCGGCCAAACCAGCCACAAAGCAGTATTCGCTGGTGGCGATACAGTAACAGGTGCAGCTACAGTAATTCTGGCTATGGGCGCCGGTAAGAAAGCCGCCACAGCCATAGATGAATACATCCGTTTATCAACTGAAATTCACAACTATTGACTATATCAAAGCTAGTTCAAACCAGAATATGCTGCCCAAACCTTCTTTACTTTCCACACCATAATCAGCCTTATGCTGTTCCAGCACCTGGCGAGCTATAGAAAGACCTATTCCAGCGCCATGAGCCGCCCGTTTGTGAGCTCCTTCTAAACGATAATAACGCTGCCATATCTCATTTATATGCTCCGGTGCTATACCTTGCCCGCTATCTGCTACTTCTATTCGCACTTTTTGCGCAGAAATTATCTGCCGTACAGAGACCTGTTTATCTGCTCCGGTATAAGTAAAAGCATTATTAAGGAAATTACACAATACTTGTTCTATGCGTTTTTTATCTGCGTGGACCCATGCCTCGCCACAACTTTCCAAACTTATGTTATACCCTTCTGCCGCGAGCAAACGGCGATAATTTTCAACTAATATTTCCAGCAACTCTCCTATATCAAAATCTTCAATTTTAAGTATTTCTACGCCGGATTGCAGCTTGGAAAGGTCTAATACTTCGTTTACTAAAGAACTTAAACGTCTTGCCTCATCAATTATCACTTGAGCGTTTTCGGCATTGTTTTCTTGGGGTAAATCGCGCATCACTTCGGCATAACCGCTTATCATGGTCAAGGGTGTGCGTAAATCGTGTGAAATATTGGCAACTAGCTCTCGCTGCAGGCGTTCCGTACGAGAAAGTTCGCCCGCGGCATAATTTAAAGTTTCCGCTAATTCGCCAATCTCGCGATAGCCTTGGCCATCAAAAGAGGCACTGAAATCTCCTGCAGCTAAACGCTTAGCCCTGATATTGATGCGCGTTATGGGTGCAGCCAAGCGCCAAGCAATAAAGAATGAAAGTAATAGAGCTGTTACTACCATGAGGGCTGTGATAAAAGTAAGCTGTACGCGTAAGGTATGGACAGTGGCGTTCACCGGCTGTAATTTTGAATCTAGTAACAATAAAAACTCATCGCCATTAACACCATTAAAAACCTGGCTCAAGACCATGCTCTCACCGGGACCGGCGCCAGGTCGGCGGATAATAAAAAAGCCATTCTCAATAATGCGCCCATGCAAATCGTTGCCATTTATTACTTCGGTATAAGGCCCACCGGCTTCCAGAGCGCTATTATAAAGCCGCGATACTTCTATGAGGCTAAGGTGATGTATAAGGCAATCTGGCAATACGTCGGCATCATAACCGGCTATCTCTTCTTGACGTTCACTATCTCCCATCACGCTAAGATTAAAAATTTGTATACACATTTCCCGTTCGGCAGCCAGGCGATCTAAGGTAGTAAGGATATTCTCATTATCAATATTATGCGCTATTGCCGAAGCCGCGCCTGTTATTTCACTTATTTTAACACGCCGATAAAAGCTATCGAGATACACCGTTTGGAATAGCCATAGCAACAATAAAAGCAGGGCGGTAAAGCCCAACAAATATAGGAAAATACGCCAACGCAACGGCTGTAAATGCCGTTGCTGTTTTAAAATTTTTTGTTTTTTATTTTGCGCCATGCTTATCCCTCAAATCTATAACCCACACCGCGCAGTGTAACAATAAAACGGCGATACGGCCCTAAACTATTACGTAATAGTTTAATATGAGTATCTAAAGTACGGTCATCACCAAAAAAATCATAC
This sequence comes from Bacillota bacterium, assembly GCA_009778255.1. GTDB lineage: Bacteria > Bacillota > Dehalobacteriia > UBA4068 > UBA4068 > WRKD01. The sequence continues at coordinate 2,217 of WRKD01000211.1, read as the reverse complement.
CCCCACACTGCGCTGATCAATTGTTCGCGCGTAAGGGCAATACCGCGATTGTTTACAAAATACCATAACAGTTCATATACTTTTGGAGAGAGTTCCAGCCTTTGCCCATCAGCATAAACAATACGCCCAGCTGCATCTATTGTCAAGCCATCAAAGGTAAGTTGCTCCCGTGGCAAAGGGCTTTTTCCCGATCTTCTTAAAATGGCCGCTACGCGCATAAGTAATTCTCGTGGCGAAAAAGGTTTTACCACATAATCATCTGCTTTAAGCTCAAAACCTAAGAGTTTATCGTATTCTTCTCCCCGCGCCGAAAGCATTAATACCGGAATATCTTTTTCCTTCTTTATTTCACGGCAAGCGGCAAATCCATCCAGTTCTGGCATCATAACATCGAGTATCACTAAATCAAAATCCTGCTTACGTACAGATAATACAGCTTCCATTCCGTCTGCAGCCTCGCTTACCCGATAACCTTCAAATTCCGCGTATTTACGTATAAGCGCGCGGATTTTCTCTTCATCATCCACTACCAATATATGTGCTTTGTTGGATTTTTCCATTCTTTTTCTCACCTCGTTCCATAATATCGTACAATTATAAGAAGGCGCACAAAGTGCGCCTTCTTATAATTGTCACTATATACCAGTTTTAGTTGCGCCTACATCTGCAGGTATAGTTTCTTGCATTACAATCGTTGTTTTATATGGGCTGCCGCTGCGTTCGTATTCTACACTTATACTCTCTCCTACGGAAAGCTTTTTAATAATCTCACTTACCTGAGCGGCCTCTAAAATCTCCTGCCCGTTCATTTTAACTAAGCGGTCGCCCGGCTTTAATCCGCCTCTTTCCGCATTACTGCCCTGATCTACACGAAAGACATAGATACCAGGTGAAGTTAAACTATAATTTGCAGCCACCTGTTCATCTGTAATAGTAACCAGTGTCACCCCTAAAACGATGCGACCGCGAGCATAACCATAGGTAATTAGGTCGTTGATTACACCACTTACATCATTAACGGGGATTGCAAAGCCTAAACCTTCTACACCAAGACCTTTGTTTTTTGCTACTACTATGCCTACCAGCTCTCCATATTGATTAAAAAGGCCGCCGCCAGAATTGCCTTCATTAACAGAAGCGTCTGTTTGTAATACATTCATAGTTTTAGTAGTACCATCTTCCTCCCCAAAGGTTACAGCACGATCGAGAGCAGAGATAATACCGCTGGTAACTGTGCCGCCTAATTGGCCTAAGGGATTACCAATAACCACCGCTGGCTCGCCAATTACTAAAGAACTGCTATCGCCCATCTTAGCGGCTTTTAAGCCTGTAGCTTCAATTTTAATTACAGCCACATCTGTTTGAGGATCGGTAGCAATTAATGTTGCTTCATATGTTTTTCCATTACGCAAAGTAACGTTGATTTTTTGTGTTTTTTCTATTACATGATTATTGGTTAGTATATAACCGTTTTCGGCAATAATTACCCCGGAACCTGCGCCATCTTGTATGGTTGGCCCGCCGGAAAAGCCCCAAAAACTGAAGCCCTGTATTTCTCTTTGGGTCACTATCTCTACTACTGAATCTGCTGCTATTGCCGCTACCTGAGCTGTAGTAAGCGGTGCGCTTTCCGGCTTAGCAGCTAAGCGTTCTGCAACATAAGCTGCATAGTATTCATCTGGGTTAAAAGCGTTTACGCTATTTTCTATCACAGCCGTTGCAGGATGATTATAGCTACTAGCCAGCCAGCCGCCACCAAAACCCAAAGCGGTAGATAATATCAAACAGCAGATCATTATTGCCACAGTTGCTGCACGGCTGAAAGTTTTTCCACCCTTGCCTTTACCTTTACGATCGGCAGGAGCATAAGCAGGTGTGAAAGTCATAGATTGTTTTGGCTGTATTTGTTCTCTATAAGGTAGAGCATATAGTGGCTGTTCTGTTTGATATTGCTCTATACGAACTTGTTCCTTGTGAGGTATCGAATATAAAGGTTGCCTTGGTAAAGCTTGCTCTACAGCTAATGCTGTTATTTGTGGTCTCTCTTGTTCAGATTGATATGCTGGCGGCGCTTGGTTATTTTCTATTACAGTTGCCAGTTCTTGCTCTTGACCGAGAGCCGACCTATACTGTTGCTGTTGCTGTTGCTGTTGCTGTTGCTGTTGCTGTTGCTGTTGCTGTTGCTGTTGCTGTTGCTGTTGCTGTTGCTGTTGCTGT
>WRKD01000210.1 GCA_009778255.1 Bacillota bacterium | reverse complement strand
TCAGCTATATTCTCAACGGCGGCGAAAATGACCCCGCTAATCCGGCTACCTATAATGTTACCAGCCCGGCCATCACCCTGAAAGACCCCACAAAACCCGGTTATGAGTTCTTAGGGTGGCAACCAGCCGCAAATATCCCAACCGGCAGCACCGGCGATAAAGAATTCACCGCTACATGGTCAACCACTCCCATTGAATATAATATCAGCTATATTCTCAACGGCGGTGAAAATGACCCCGCTAATCCGGCTACCTATAATGTTACCAGCCCGGCCATCACCCTGAAAGACCCCACAAAACCCGGTTTCACTTTCGTAGAATGGTTGCCTACCAATTCTATCCCTAGCGGTAGCACCGGCGATAAAGAATTCACCGCTACATGGAAAAGTAGCTTCGTGCCTGTGATCGATATCATCGATGTACCCAGCACAGCCTACGCCAATGTTCCCCTACCTCTTAACGGCACGGTACTTCCCTCCGACGCCACCAATCAAACCATTATATGGAACATTAAGGACGCGGGTATAACCGGGGCAACCTTAAACGGCAATATACTCGACATCGTAGCACCGGGAGTATTGGTGGTTACAGCCACTATTGTGGATGGATTAGCTATAGGTACAGATTTTGTTAAAGACTTCTCCATAACAGTTTTATTATCTGAAAAATACAATTACAATGTTTATCTGATACCGGATAAAACTGTTGCTAAAGCCGGCGAATATCTATATTTAGACATAATGTTAGTTGGAAACCTTAATTATTTCCAATTGACTTCGGAATTAACTTATAACAATAGTTTACTGGAATACATCGGTTTTGAAGATCCGCAAGGCTGGATGCACGAGACCAGAGTAACAGCGGCAAATGCGGTGACGACCCGTCAATTACCTTCTGCGAATACTATCACCGGCACAGTATGTAATCCTCCTGTTAAAATCGTTACCTTGGTATTCAAAGTAGATGAAAACTTCAGCGGGAATAGTGTGATCACAGATTTTGTTTTCACTAATTTGGTAGTAGCATGCCCGCAAGCATCCTTTGTTGGAGCGCCCACTTCTTGGGGTAAAACCTTGAATATTGTTATAACAGAATAAACTTATATAAAGAGCTTCAAACAAAAATTAATAGTTAGTAATTGACTTGACGTTTTGCATCCTGTGTTTTATAATAAATAAAAATATATGCTGTCTTCGGGGCGGGGTGCAATTCCCCACCGGCGGTGATACGGCTATAAACCGTTAAGCCCGCGAGCTATAGCGATTCATGATTAATTTCTAAGCGTGAACCGGTAGTATTGCTTTTTATCGCTCGCATTATTAACTATAGTGCGAAATCAATAAAAAAGCAGTATAAAGCAGATTCGGTGAGATTCCGAAGCCGACGGTATAGTCCGGATGAAAGAAGAGGGCTTAAGGCCGGTTTGCCATCTATGTGCAGGTATTTCCGGGTTAAGCAATGCCCCGCCTTATAAGCGGGGCTTTTCATTGTTAGAGCAAGACGGCAAAAGGAGGATACTAATGAAGGAAAAGCAAAAGGCAGGATCAAAAAGCCGATTTTCGGTGTCGCAGTTAGCGCAAATGGGTATGCTGGCTGCCGTGGCGGTAGTATTGATTATTTTTGTGCAAATACCGCTGATAGCAGCAGCCCCCTATTTGGTTTATGATGTTGCAGATGTTCCGATACTGCTGGGCGCTTATTTAATTGGCCCGATAGCCGGGTTGTTGATATTGACGGTGGTTAGCGCTATTCAAGCTTTTATGCTGGGTGGTAATGGCATAATCGGCTTCATAATGCATATGGCTGCTTCAGGTGCCCTGGTAGTAATTGCCGCTTTACTCTACCGCTCTTGGGGTAAAACTAATCGCAGCCTTATTATAAGTTTGATTGCCGGCGGCGTGGCTATGACAGCGCTGATGATACCGCTTAACCTAATTTTTACTCCATTACTCTTCGGTATGCCCATAAAAGCCGTGACGGCTTTAATCCTTCCCGTTTTACTGCCTTTTAATCTTATTAAAGCCGGTTTGACCTCGGTATTGTTCTTCCTTATCTTCAAAAGCCTGCGCATAGCCCTAAAAGGAAGGGTACAGTAAAAAACCAGTGATACAGGCTATGAGCATCGATTAATACTTTTCAGCAGCGATTATAGCGGCAAGGAGGCTATATGGATGCGTATGATAGATAAGCAAGAAGTATCGGCAATGGTATTGCGTATAGAAAAAGGCTCTATTTATGATGGAGCAGGATTGCGTACGGTTGTTTTTCTGAAAGGATGCAATTTGCATTGCCTATGGTGTTCTACGCCCGAATCGCAGGGTAGGGAAGCAGAACTCGGCTTTTCCGCCAAGCTGTGCCATAAGTGCGGCGCCTGTATACAAAGCTGCCGCAATCGGGCTTTAAGCCGTAATAATGAAGGGAAGATAGTTGTAGATAAAAAACTGTGCCGGCATAGTTTACAGTGCCAAAATATTTGCCCATACCGGGCTTTGGTCAATTATGGCTATGAAGCTACGGTACAAGAAGTGCTAAATGAAGTGCTTAAGGACGAGATATTTTATTTTCATTCAGGCGGCGGCCTTACCGTATCCGGTGGGGAACCGCTGTTGCAGGCAGATTTTGTAACGGAACTGTTCAAGCTATGCCGAAAGAATGGAATTAATACCGCTTTGGAAAGCGCTTTTAGTGTTCCCTGGCCTTTAGCTATTAAACCCTTGCCATATCTTAATACTTTATTTGTAGATATCAAACATAGTGACAGCGAACTTCATGAGCAATATACCGGAATGAAAAATGACTTGATACTGGCTAATATTGTTTCAGCCGATAAAAGCCCGTATCCCTTCGATTTGGTTATACGTTTGCCACTGATACCGAATATAAACGATGACGAATCGAATCTATGTAAAACGGCGGCTTTTGCCGCCGGCTTGCATAAGCTAAAATATTTGGAAATTTTGCCTTATCATCGTTTGGGCTATGCCACATATGATAAGTTGGGCCGAGAATACCTTTTGCGCGATTTGCCCACGCCAAATTCCGCCTATATAGAACAAAAACGCGCTATTTTGCAAAGCTGTAAAGCGGATATACAAATAAGAGGGTGATGCGCTTTCTTAAGCTTAGGTTTGCCCCATATGAGCTTTAAGAATAAGCTGAGCTGCCATTTCTATTGTATTGTTATTTTTTATGATCTCTTCTGCAAAAGATAAATAAAAGGGCAAACGGGTTTTGTAAAGAGCCGGAAGATCAACAGATAAAGGGCGGCCTTGTGTTGGCAGTAGTTTGAGAGCTCGTTCGATAAAATAAATTCTTCCGTTTTTTGCTAAAGCGCGGCAATTATCTTCATTTAGCACCGCGCCGCCCCCGGTGGCGATAATGCAATTATTAAATGAGGCTGCCAGCGCCGTAGCCTTATATTCCCAAACCCGGAAAGCAGCTTCCCCTTCTTTATTTAGGATATGCAGTACACTATGGCCGCTTAATTCATGTACCAGCACATCTATATCATAAAAATGCCGATCACTCAGAGAAGCCAGTGCTTGGCCAATAACTGTTTTTCCGCAGCCAGGCATGCCAATCAATACGATATTTTTATTACTCATATTTTTTTTCAGGTTGTTTACCCATAGCCGGCCTTAAAATTTGATATTCTTTGGCAAGATGAAATAAAGTCTGATAAAATTGATTAACATAAGGAGCTAATTCTTTATCCGGCAGCCCGGCAATTTTTTTCCTTATTTCAAGTTCCCGTTTATCATCGTTTAATGGCAATCCTAATTGAAATTTTTCTACTCCCGCTTCAGCCGCCAGCTTCATGCGCTCGCAAAACAAATCGACCAGCAGTTTATCTACTGCATCTATACGCTCGCGCAATTTAATAATATCCATAATAGCATCCTCTTTTACTATAGTATTTTTCCTTGCTCCAGCATCATATCCAGTAAAGCCAGTGCTGTAGCCGCTACGACACAGGGTAAGGCGCGCGGCGCTATACAGGGGTCATGTCTTCCCTGTACAGTGATTTTTGTTTCCTGCAGGGTTGTCATATTCACGCTTCTTTGCTCTTTTGCTATGGAGGGGGTGGGCTTTATGGCAACGCGAAATATAAGAGGCATGCCGCTGCTGATACCGCCTAATACCCCGCCGTGATTATTCCCCGCCGTGCGGATTTGTCCTTGTTCTACTATAAAGGGGTCATTATTTTGCGAGCCGCGTTGCTTTGCCGCGCCAAAACCGCTGCCGAACTCCAAACCTACTAAAGCTGGAATAGCAAAAAGAATTTGCGACAGCCGGTTTTCTATGCCTCCAAAAGGAGGGCTGCCCACACCGGTTGGCAAACCCAGCGCCGCGCCTTCTATTATGCCTCCCAAGCTATCTTTTTCTTGCTGCGCTTTTCGTATAGATTTCTTCATTTGTTCCCCCATCGGCAGGTCATTTACGGGGAAATCTCTTGACCCCGCTATAAGCAATTGCTCTTTGGTAAGCAAAATAGGGTCGTATGAACTATCTATAATGCCGCCAATTTCTTGTATATGCGCGCCTATATAAATATTTTGTTGCTCCAGAATTTGCATGGCTATGCCTCCGGCAAGACATAAAGGCGCAGTTAATCTTCCGGAAAAAAACCCGCCCCCTATAAGTTCCGCTTGCATACCATAACGAGCAAAAACCGTAAAATCGGCGTGGCCCGGGCGCGCTATATTTTGCCAGCTTTGATAATCTGCGCTATTGCTGTCCTGATTATAGATCAAAGCGGCTAAAGGCGTACCGGTGATAGTATCATCTTTCAGCCCGCAGATAAACTGCGGCTTATCTTGCTCTTGGCGGCTGCTCGTCCATTCTTCTAAGCCGGGGGCGCGACGCCACATAAATGCCTGCAGACGCTGAGTATCCAGGTGAAAACCAGCCGGTAAGCCATCCAGCACTAAACCTAATGCCACTCCGTGGGATTGTCCAAAGAGGGTCATTTTGAGCATTTTACCCCAAGTTGAAGTCATTAGCTTTCCTCCGGCTTAAGGCGCAATACTTTCCATACAGGTTATATTTCCGCCCAAGCTGCAATAATCTTCAAAAAAAGCGGGATACGATTTTTTAACTGCCATAGCCCCATCTATAGTCACTTCTTTGCGGCAGGCGCAGGCAGCCAGCGCTGCCGCCATTACCAGCCGATGATCTGCAAAGTTTTGTATCATGCCGCCTTGAAGAATGTTTTGCCCCTCAATGAGCAAAGAATCTTGATTTTTTCTTACAATAGCGCCCAAAGAAGTGAGTAGAGCATAAATACTACTAAAGCGGTCGCTTTCTTTATAGCGCAGGCGCGCGGCATTATTAAGTACGGTGCGCCCTTGAGCCAATGCGCCTAATACTGCCAGTACCGGCGCTAGATCTGCAGTAGCGGCAATATCTATTTCTTGCCCGTATAGTTTATTGCGGCTAACTGATATCAAATCGTTTTGCTGCGTTACATTTGCCCCAAAAGCTTTCAACAGCGGTAGTATTGCTGAATCCGGCTGATAAGAATTTGTGCTCAATCCCTTTATGCATACTGTTTTAGCCAAGGCGCCGGCGGCGAGAAAAACAGCGGCGTTAGACCAATCGCCTTCCAGTAAAATTTTGCCGGGGCTGTGGTATTTCTGCCGGCCCGGTATGGAATAATTCCCCTCTTTTTGTGTTATTTTTATGCCAAAACAAGCCAGTGTTTTTAATGTCATTTGCACATAACCCGGCGCCTGTAGGGGAGAAAGCAGATGTATTTCACTATCTTGATCGGCCATGGGTAAGGCAAAGAGCAGCCCGCTAATATACTGAGAGCTAATATGCCCTGGTAAGCAATATTTGCCGCCTAACAGACGCCCGCGAATACGAAAAGGTAAAGCGACGCTTTGTTCGAAAACAATACCATGCTCTTGTAAAACGCTTATCAATTCTTTCAGCGGACGCGTGGCTAAACGCTTGTTACCGCAAAAAGTCGCTGTTTTCCCCAAACCTGCGCATATAGGCAAAAGGAAGCGTAGTGTGGCGCCGCTCTCTTGACAATTCAGCAGGAGAGAGTCGCTTGCCAGCCCCTGGGGTTTAAGCAGAAGGCCTTTGTTTTGCTCAATAATAGTAGCGCCCAGCTGACGAAGGCAATTCTTAGTAGCTTCTATGTCATTGCCAACCGGCGCCGGGCTGATAAAAGTAGGGGTATGGGAAAGGGCCGCACAAATCAGCTGCCGATGAGCATCCGCTTTAGCAGGTATGGCGTTCAATTCACCTTGCAGGGGTCCCGGTTTAATGAGTATCTGCATGGTCTTTGGCAACTTGTTTCAGACTGAAACGTTGCTCTAACTGCAACAATTGTTCTTTTATAGCCAGCCCGCCTCCATAGCCCACCAGGGAACCATTATGCCCGATAACTCTATGACAGGGTATGATGATGGGGAGGGGATTGCGATTATTGGCCATACCAACTGCGCGATATGCTTTATGATGGCCGATTTGATTGGCGATATCTTTATAGCTGCGTGTCTCTCCATAGGGAATGGTTTCAAGAGCCTGCCAAACCAAGCGCATGAATTCCGTGCCTTGTGGGTTAAGGGGCAAAAAAAACTCTTTGCGCCTTCCTTCAAGATACTGTTTGATTTGCAGGGCAGCTCCACGCAACAAAGACGTTTCTTCATCCGCCCCATTTTTTACTTGTTCTTTCGTAACAAATGCCAGCTCCGTTAAGGCGCCATCTTCCTCGCTGAGGCTGAATTTTATTATGGACATATCATAATAGCAGGTAGTTTTCATACAAAACCTTCCTTTAAACCGCTTTATCTAACATATGGGCGCCTCAAAAACCCACCTATCACCATCTTCGCTGCTTTTTTTCCGCCTAGACTGCGTTGTCGTCGCTTCACGTAGCTTTAGGCTACCCTTCAGCTCCTCCGCCTTGCTAGGCGAAAAAATTGCTAGTGAATCTGTCAATTCGGAGTTATTAGAGGCGCCCTTAAGATATCATAAAACACGCTATGTTGTCAATTATAAGGGGCCGTATTAATAAAAATCTTATGCAAAAATTCAGTTTTTGCAAATAGTTTAACTATTGAATAATAATTAGATACACGATATAATAGAAAAGAGCATAAAAGCTATTTAAGGAGTTTTTAATGAAGAAACGTTCCGTAGGCGAAGCGCATCAGCTTTTTATACAGGTTATCAGCAAACTTGGCACACAGGGTAACCTGCAGGATAATATTCCGGAGATACTTAAAGCTACCTGCCGTTATTTCCAATTTGGCTGTGGTTTTATTTATGAAGCAAGTTATGAAAAAATCTTTAAATTAAAAGAAATCCACAGCTACTATGATAAAAAAGATTTGCCGGATTCCATGGATATTTTCAGCATTCTTACACAAGAGCAGATTTCTGAATTCATAGCATTGGGAACAGCAGTTATTAAACCGGGTGAGCAAAAATCGGAGCTTTTGACCAAGCTGCATGAGCTGTTTTCTAGCCAGCTGCTGGTATTATCCCCCATTATCAATAATGAAGGGGAATTAATTGGTTTGCTGGGCTTAAGCGATAGACGTGGCGATATCGTACTTTCGCCTATGGATTTTGAGGTAGCCCTTTCTGTGCTACGAGCGGTGGGAAATCAGGTTAAACTGCGTACTTACCAGACTTGGTTAGAGAACACGCGTAATGCTTTAGAGAGTGTTCTGGATAATATTGCCGTAGATATTTATGTAGCAGATTTTTCTACCTACGAAATTATTTATGCCAATTCATCGATAGCGAGGCTTTTTGATGGTCAGGAAAATATTATTGGTAAACCATGCTGGGAAGTGCAGAAAAGTGAGCAAGCCGACGCTTTGGGGGAATGTGTACACGATAAATTGCTTGATGAAAACGGCGACCCAACAAAAACATATAGCTGGGATTTTTTGCGTTCGCAGGATAATACCTGGCAACGCGCAACCTCAGCCTGCTTTCGCTGGGTAGACGGACGTTTGGCAAATGTAGTAAGCAGTGTGAATATAACAGAAAATAAAAACAATGAAGAACTCATACGCCATATGGCCGATTATGATGATCTTACAGGCTTGCCGAATCGGCGTAAATTGATACAGGATATAGATAAACTGCTCAAAGGTAAAGAGGGTGAAGCTTATGTATTGTTTTTTGATTTAGATAGTTTTAAATGTGTTAATGACGATCTGGGTCATCAAGCCGGCGATGAATTGCTTGTACAGGTAGGTCAAGCGCTGCAAAGCAGTACTTTGATCGGCGGTCATTGTTACCGGCATAGCGGTGATGAATTTGTATTGATATATAAAGACATTACCTGGCAGCGCTTACTAAAAGTTATTGAATCGGTGCGGGAAAGGTTTATTGATCCTTGGCAATTGCGAGATGGTATAGTAAAATGCACCTGTAGCATGGGTATATCGCATTATCCCAGCGACGGGTGGGACGCGCTCGATCTATTACATGCATCTGATTTGGCTATGTACGCTTCTAAAAGAAAGGGGCGTAATATGGTATATTTCTATAATATGGGGCAATTGCTTACCCTTACGGAGTGGCAAAACAGCAAAGGTGGATTTATTCAGATGTAATAAGCATCAATGCGTCCAGCAAAGGCAAATCTTCTTCGATCACGTAATAAAGCTCTATGGTGATTTCTTCATTAAATTGAATAGTAATCTTATATTTTTCTCCTTGCTGCACCGGAGCATAAATGGTTTGAGGGAAAAAATAATCTACCAGTATTTTTTGATTAAAGCCGGCTATGATCTCTTCACCATGATTATAATCGGAATAAAGACCTGCATGAGCTTTAAGCACGGCTTCGTATAATAGGCCTGTACTCATTGCTTGCAGGCTATCTATTGTGCCTGTTCGGACACTGAGGTAAAAAGCTATGGCGCGGTATAATAAACGGTTTAATAAGCGGCCGGAAAGCTCACTTTCATCTTCGTTATTTGTATAATGATAAGATTGCCCATTTATTAGCACATCATTGCCGTCGGCGGCAAAAGTGACCCGTTCTATTTGGTCGGTTGCATTATTATAAATGGAGTTTTGCAAACTTTGTTCAAATAAACAACCCAGCGGATTTTCCTCGTATAGTTCTTGTCCAAAATATAATAAGCCGCCCTCGCTACTGCTGTTAGGTATATAGAATAATAAACGGCGTACAGTTAGCACCTCTTCATTAAAGCTTAAAGGAAGGTCTATATCCTGCATATATATGAGTTCTAAAGCGGTATGGCCATTTTTAACTTGGTCTGGGTTCAAAGCGGAGGGGGGAGGCGCTTCCATACTATCCATTTCTACGGCTTTTTCCAGCATTAACATGAATTGGCGCGCCAAAACCAAAGCATTCTCTTCATTTATTTCTAATGGAGTGCGAATGCCCAGATGATAAATGTTTATTTCCGCTAAAGTGGCTTCATATGCCGGTTCGGCATTTTCCGGTTCATCTGTGGGTTTTTCGTCGGCGAATGGTATTTCTTTCGCCGGCTCATTTTCTGTTGGCTGTTGGGCTATACAGGCGAATAGGCATAGTATTATTGAGAGGAAAATTAGGATTACTAATAATTTTTTCATAAATAATAATTCTCCCTGAAAGATAAATAAATACAAAATACCAATATACTGCAAACTATCTTTATCAGTAATCTTGTATTTTTCTGCAGTATTAATTATAATATATAATATTAACGCTGATGTCAAGAGCTTATGAATGAATATCCGCTTGAATAAATCGGAATGCCCAATAAAGCCTCGGCTGAGCTGGTTGTATTCTTAAGGCTTCTTTTATTCGATAAGGGAGGTTTTTTGTTATGAGAAGAGTTTTATAAATTATTCATTATTTGGGGCTTTGTTATGACTTAGCCATAAGGAGTATAATGATGAACAAAAATCCTAATCGTACGCTTATTGTCGCTGTCAGTTGCCTCATCAATTTGTGTATGGGGGCTAATTATGCTTGGAGCGTTTTTGTGGGCCCTTTAGCCCAGCGTTTAAATGAAATAAATGGTTTTACGGGAGAAGCCATGCTTCATGCGGGCAACTTGACCATAGCGTTTTCTGTTATGTATGCCATGATACCCATTTCTATGATTTTCGGCGGCGCGATAAACGATAGGTTCGGCCCCAGGGCTATGGTTTTTTGCGGCAGCATATTATTTGGCAGCGGTATGATGTTAACCGGTTTAGTGGAAAACTTGCGCAATCTGGTGATTGTTTATGGTTTGATAGCCGGTTTAGGTTTTAGCTTGATTTATACTTGCACCGTTAATAATGCAGTTAAGTTTTTTCCGGATAAAAAGGGGTTGGTAGGTGGTTTGACCACCGCTTCTTATGGAATCAGCCCAGTAATTTTTTCTCCGCTTATGCAAAAGATGATTGTGCTTTGGGGCATTAGTTATACCTTAAAAACGTTAGGGCTGGTGTTTATGACGGTTATAGCTATAGGCTCGTTTTTCTTAGCTAAATGCCCTGTTGATTATGAACTGGCAAATATTGATCTTCAGCAGGATACGGCAAATATAACTAGGGAGCATACTTGGGGGCAAATGGTGCGTCGGCCCATTTTTTATATAATGATTTTTCTCTTTGCCTGTGGCAGTTTACAGGGATTAATGATAATCTCCCAAGCTTCTACCATAGCCCAGGAAATGGTAGGTATGCCGCAATCTGCCGCCGCTATAATGGTATCTATACTGGCTTTGTTTAATGCTTTGGGAAGGGCAATATGTGGTTATGTATCGGATAAACTGGGCCGTATCAATGTAATTATTGCAGCTACTTTAATTTCTTTAGGCGGTTTATTGCTTCTTTACCTTGCGGCATGGCAAGGCATTTGCTTCTTTGCTATTGGTATATGTTTGGTGGGAGGCTGCTTTGGCTGTTTTTTGGGTGTATTTCCGGGTTTTACCGCAGATCGTTTTGGTTTACGCAATAATAGCGTAAACTATGGCATAATGTTTTTAGGTTTTTCTTTGGGTAGCTTAGCCGGCCCTAGTTTAATGCAATTAATACGGCAGGGGAGCGGCGCTTATCAAGGAGCTTTTATTATAGGGGCTTTCCTGGCGCTGACCGCTTTTTCATTAGCGCAAGTATATAGAAAAGTAGAAAAAAAGGAGCGGAATGAATACGCGTATTTTGAGTAATTCACTCGGGGCAACAAAAAAATTTCGTGGAATTTTCATGGCCTTTAGCAGGTGCTTTATATCACAATAATAGTATAGACTGGCAATACATATTGCCAGGAAACGATATTTATGCTATAATGCAAGTAATAATATAATATCATTCACAGTTTATTATTCGCGGCGCTAAGTGAATTGTGTAAAGGAACTGATAATGTGTTAGATAATAATACCGAACTTAAAATTGCGGAAGCTCAATATATACGCAATAGTCATCGCAAGCATAGTGAAAAGAAACGCGTTCATAAAACACAGCGTATCGTTTCCACTGTGGTGGTGATGTTTTGTTTCGCTTTTCTGCTATTCGGCGGCGTGAAAATAGTTTCCGCTTATACCTCTGCTTTTCAAATTGTGGTTGAAGGCGAGGGTTTAGCCACTTTGCCCACAGAAAAAGAAGCGAAAGACGCCATTGCCCTTTATTTAGAGGAACAAGCCGAAATTACCGGTTTTTCTGTGGTATGCGGCGATAGTGTAAAAATAGAGAGAGTACCTTCGCGCGAGGCGGAATATATAAGTACAAAAGATGCGGTAGAGGTGCTTGGAGACAGCGTTAAAGTTTTAGCTAAAGCTGTGGCGGTATGCATAAACGGTTTACCGGTAATGTGTGTAGCCAGTGAAAATTCGGCTCGCGAGGCAGTGGAGCAAGCCAAACTTTTTTATGGCCGGGTTGGCGAGAGCGGCGTAGAAGATGTCGATGTATTAGAGCGGGTGGGCGTTCTTTTCAGCAATGTCGATCCTAATGAAGTTCTTAGCGTACATGAGGCAACAAATATGTTATTATTCGGCAAAGCCGATGTTGAGTATCATTATGTTGAAACTGAAGGGGAAACTTTCGAATATATTGCCAACCGCTACGATTGTATGGTAGACGATATAAAAAAATCTAATCCCATGATAGATTCCACAAATATGGCAGTGGGCGAGCCTATTTTACTAAGCGAAGTCGAACCGCTTATTAGTGTTCAGGTGAAGAGGGTGATCGTTTCGCATGAAGAAACGCCCTTTGAAACTGAACAGCGCGATAATTATGAAATAGCGCGCGGCGATAAATTGGTAGTTACAGAAGGTATGCCAGGTGAAGATGAAATTACTACCGAAATTGTAGAGCGCAATGGCGTAGCGCTTACACAAAACCGTGTTTCTACCTTAACTTTAGTGGAACCGGTAACCCGGGTTGTTGAGCGCGGCGCCAAATGGGTAATAGCCTCGCGCGCATCCGGCGTTAATTCGGGAGACGGAGATTTAGGCTGGCCGGTTAATGGTAAAATATCTTCCCGATATGGTTATCGTTCTTTGGGCTTTCATTCCGGACTAGATTTAGAATCCCCCATAGGTACGCCTATAGCAGCGGCTAAAGACGGCGTTGTTGTTTATGCCGAATTTATGGGTAATTATGGCAATTTGATAAAAATAGATCATGGCGAATCTATGACAACTTGGTATGCGCATTTACAAGCCTTTTCTGTAGATGTGGGAGACAAGGTAACGCGTGGTCAAATGATTGGCACCGTGGGCAGAACAGGGCGTACCACCGGCGCGCATGTGCATTTCGAAGTGCGTATAGATAATCAGCATTGTAATCCATTGCAGTTTTTAGAACCCCGTAAAGTTGAAATACTAGATAATGATAATGAGATTCCGGAAGACGCAATGCCGCTAAGCGACACCCCTGAAAGTGCAATAACTGACAGCGAAATTGTAGAAATTGAAGAAACAAGGATCAATACTTTATAAATTGAGTAAATCTACATGCTTTCCATTCGTATTCTTGCCTTGGGAAAAATCAAGGAAGCTTATTTGCGCGAAGGCGTAGCCGAATATGCCAAACGTTTTACTACCCTAGCTCATCTGGAAATAATTGAATTGGCCGATGAAAAAGTACCAGACCGGCCCAGTACGGCTATTATAGAACGCATAAAAGAAGTAGAGGGGCAGCGGCTGATAAACGCTATTCATACAGATGAATATGTAATAACCCTGGATGCACAGGGCATTCAACTTTCTTCGCAGCAATTAGCAGATAAAATTGCGCAATTAACTCTTAATGGCTTTAGCAAGCTGAGTTTTATTATCGGCGCTTCTTATGGCCTTAGCGCACAGGTATTGCGCCGGGCAAATTTCTGTTTTTCTTGCGGGGCCCTCACTTTCCCCCATCAGCTTATGCGTCTGATTTTAATTGAACAGTTATATAGGGCCTGCAAAATTAATAGAGGGGAAACGTATCACAAATAATTACTAAAAATCTAATATATGTAGAAGGATAATTAAATTAACCGCCGAATAGTACTATATATAGTACAGGAGGCGGTTTTCTTGCGTCTGTTAATGCTGGGGTATTCTTATATTATGGGCGGAGTATTTCTATGGCTTTTAGACAGCGCTTATTTTGTGTTCTTTAAACGGCTGGCATTTATAGAAGCTCTATGGAGCGGTTTAGAACCTTCCCGTCTTTTTTTAAGGTTAGCGGCCGAGGCTCTGCTATTATTAGCGGCTTTGCTGCATATACGCCGCGACGCCTTATTTAAGGAAGAACTGAGTTATTGGCCGCAAACCCCCGCAGAAGAATTATGGCAAGGTTCACCATATAGCGAGGATAAAGGCAAACGCTTGCTTTTTTTCGCTCTAAAGCTGGCAATAGCCTTACGTCTTAATAAACGGCAGTTACATAAGTTGCGCCGCTTATGTTATTGTTACGATATTGGTTTGTTTGCCAATGACGAAAATAATTCCGGCGAGCATATAGAACTGGGGGCGGAAATCGTTGCGCATTTCAAAAGCTTACAAGATTTAACTCCCTTAATACTCGCCCATGAAGAGCATTACAACGGCAGCGGTTATTATTGTTTAGCAGGCGAGCGCATACCGATACAATGCCGCATACTGCAAGTGGCGCTGATGTTTGATAACTTACATAAAGGCCTGGAAGGGCAGCCGGGTTTGCCATATAAAGTAGCCTTGCAAGAGCTGGGCTATTATGCAGGCGGTATGCTGGATCCGGAATTGGTGTCTTTATTTCAAAAACTAATGCGCCGCATGCCTATGCTACGCGAACAATCTACACAAACAGCCGGTTATTATATTCCTTAAGGGCATTTCTATTACAGCCAGCACCGGTCTGCTGGCTGTTTTTTTTTTCTGAACTAAGGCCGCGATGTATCGCCGCCGGCAATAGCTATGTGCGGGCAAGTGGTTTCGCCGTAAGCAAAAGTACGAGAGGTCATAACTCACAGCTCTTAACTCACAACTCACAACTCACAACTCACAACAACTTTGGTTATGGGCTTTCGCCCGCGTTGGTTGTTTAAAGTTTAGTATAAAATTAATTTTACCCCAAAAACAGATAGTTCTGTAGCGAATTTATTATTTAGAAGGCAACTTCGGGAACATAATTATTAAACAATTTAAAGGAGAGATTTTCATGAAGAACAGCAGGAAACTAAATTTACTGTTAATTCCTTTCTTGGCATTATTGTTGATTATATCGACCAATGGTTTGCCAATAACAGCCTATGCGGAATTTTCTTGTACGGAAGGGCAAAATGACAGTATTTCACCGGAAAACCAAAATGAAAATGACGAGGAAATGGACAGTACCGGTAATCAAGCCGAGGAAGTTATTAGGGGAGAAGAAGAAGTAAGTAACGATGAAGAAGTGGAAGAAAGTATCGGCGAAGAAGAAGAGGATGCCATAAGTGATAATGTGATAGAAAACGATTTAGATTGTTTAGGCGGAAGCCAAGCGCCATTTATTGTTGATGAAGAGGATAGCATAACTGAAAAATATATAAACATTGATTTAGATAGTATTTTCGCCAGCGGGTTAATGAGCGTAAAAGCCTTGAGCATAGCCGCAGATCAACCCATTTACCTGAAAGGGAACCCCTCAAGTAATAAAGATACTTATAGTACCTGGAATAATATCTTTTACCTGGGAAATGCGGAGCAAGCCGGCGACCCTAATGTGTGGCATTTGGTTTATACCGGAAATACTTCGGGCTCAATAACTGCTATGCATTTGCAATTCACGAATGGGCAAGAGTTTATGTGGGCGCCCACTATGGGTTTATCTACCAATGCTGGCGGCAATAACCCGGGTTGGATAATTGTTGCACCTGCCGATTGGGTTTTGGATTATATTGATAAAGGTAATAACAATGAAAGTGAATGCTATGTGATAACCAATGAAAGCGGTAATATTCAATTTAACATCAGTGGCTATCATAAGGGAAAACTTGACTTGGATACTGATGACGACACCGATAATGACACCGACAATGACACCGATACCGATAATGATACCGATAATGATACCGATAATGATACCGATAATGATACCGATAATGATACCGATAATGATACCGATAATGATACCGATAATGATAATGATACCGATAATGATAATGATAATGATAATGATAATGATAATGATAATGATAATGATAATGATAATGATAATGATAATGATAATGATAATGATACAGATACCGATGACGATATTGGAGAATTGATTATTTATAAGAATATTGAAGGCATTATTCTTGATAACGGCGAAAAATTTTCAGAAAACTTCTATTTCGAACTTTATTATTGGGACGAAACAGCTGATGCGGGAGCAGGCGAATGGTTTTTATATACAGAAGATTTTAACACCGGAGTATATACTTTATATGCCGAAAGCTTAAGTGATAATAAGCTTATTATCGATGAGCTTCCCCAAGGCAAATACGCTGTTAAAGAACTATTGGATGAAGATAGCGTTTATAGGGTTTTTGTTAGCGAAGGCCGAC
Organism: Bacillota bacterium; assembly: GCA_009778255.1. Taxonomy (GTDB): domain Bacteria; phylum Bacillota; class Dehalobacteriia; order UBA4068; family UBA4068; genus WRKD01. The sequence continues at coordinate 4,832 of WRKD01000210.1, read as the reverse complement.
TGGAAAGCTGTTTTTATACAGAAGGCTTGCTTATTGACAAAAAACACAGCATTACACAAATTGTTTTTTATAATGTAGTTGCCGGTGAATCTTCTACTAAACAAGGCCTTACTATCATTAAGGAAGGTAGAGGCGATGGTTTTATTAATGGCAGCTTTTATTTTAAACTTGCGCAACTGATCGAGGAAAATTGGCTTGATTTAAATATGGATTTAGTATCGGTGCTTACCAGTAGTGAAGCCGGCAATAGCGGTGAAATTTTTATTGAATTACCTGTTGGCAACTATAAGGTGACGGAAGTTAACGCAGATGGTTCAGACATGACCTATTATACTATAGAATATTCATCTGAAGAAGGAATAGTAGATGTGCTTGCAGAAACTAACAGTGAAATAACGGTTACTAATTTCCGTAATGGCGGCGGTAGCGGAGAGGGTAACGGCAGTGGTGATAATGGAAATAATAATGGTGGCGGCAATGGAAATAATAACGGTGGCGGCGGTGGGGGTAATAATCGTGAGCGCAACCGTGATACTAACTCAAGTTCGCAGAATATACCAGAAGATAATGTGCCTTTAGCTGATACTCCTACTGAAAGCTATAATCCGGCGATTCCTGAACCGAATGACACAGATATTGAAGAAAATGATATACCTTTAAGCGATTTGCCTCAAACCAGCGATAATCTACCATCTATACCGCTATGCTTTGCAACTTTAGGAATATCGCTTTTAGGAATGGCTTTGCTGGGAAAAACTAAACGGCGCCCTAGAGTAAGCAAGCATTATGGAGAAAGTTTGTGAGAAAACAGTCCGTTCTGATTGTGTTAATAATATGCTTGCTTGGTATGGCGGTCAGCGCTTTTGTATATATACAAGAGCAAAAGACCGCCAATGCTCTATTTGCGGGTGAAATAAGCGTTAATACCCTGCAACGCTTAGTAGCGCAAAATGAAAGCTTTATTGTTTACTTTTATGGCCGCTCTTGCGAAGATTGCGCTATTTCCGAACCTATTTTAATAGAAGCTGTGCGACTAACGCGGGATAGCGCTAATTGGCCGCCTGGTTTGCCTATTTATAGATGCGAACGCGATGCCAATGCTACGGTGCGTGGTCTTTATGGCGTGGAGCAAACTCCCACACTGATATATTTTAGCTTAGGAAAAGAACAGGCCCGCCAAGAAGGCCCACTGCCGGGAATTGATGAGTATGGCGCATTTTTTAGCCGGTTAAAATGAGAAAGAGACTTTGCTTGTATGAGCCATATTTTTTGATAGTGTGGTGGAGAAGTATATGGAGTGGAACTATTATCGGCAAGAGAGGCGATGGTTTTTTTGTTTACTGCGGCTGACGCTTGCAGGCATATATTTTGCTGCCGCTATTCCCAAGATTTATCAGACAGGGCTTTTTAAAGCTACTTTATTGGCTTATTATAGTTTTTTCCCGGATATTATAGCCACTGGTTTGGCTATTGCCATTCCATGGGTAGAGTTTGGGTTAGGTTTATTATTACTACAGGAAAAAAGGCCGGATATTGCGGCAGGTTTATTGATGATAATGAGCGGCTTTTATGTGATAAACGCCCTCGTTTTTCTCAAAAAATGGATGCCTTATGGTTGCGGTTGTTTTGGTTTTGGCGAAGCTGAGGTTTTAAACATAGCCGGGGTTATACGCAATAGTATAATAGCGGTAATATCTGTAGTGGTTTATTGGAGTGTAAAAAGCGGTAAAGCGCGTTGGCGGCGTACCGGGGCGGGCTAAGTGCGGCAGGAATTAAAAGTTAGTGATTGGGAGCCTGAATGTGAATAAAAACATATCTAAGAATAAACAAGCCCCCGCTATTGCCCGCATACAAAGTATAGACGCTTTACGTGGGCTATGCGTGCTTTTAATGGTGGGGCATCATTTTTTATATGATTTAGTTACTTTTCAAAATGCGCCTGCCTGGCTTTTTTACAATCCTTTTTTTGTGGTGATGGAGCCTCTATTTGCCGGCTGTTTTATTATGCTGGCCGGCGTTTCCAGCCGCTTTTCCCGCAGTAATATCAAGCGTGGTTTGCGTGTACTAGCCGCAGCAGTTATTGTCAGCGCTGTGAGTTTTCTTATACATATACCAATTATTTTTGGTATACTGCATTTTTTAGGTTTAGCAATGATCTTTTATGGCCTTACCCATAGTTTTTGGGAAAAACTACCCCAAACTTGGCTGCCTGTGCTTTATATATTTTTTGTGCCGGCTTACTCATTGCTTCTTAAACTAGCTGTGGTAGAATCGCATTATTTATGGATATTCGGTTTTACTTATCCCGGCTTCGCCTCTGCAGATTATTTCCCTTTTCTGCCGTGGATATTTGTTTTCTTGTTTGGGGCTTGGCTGGGCCGACCGGTTAAAGAGAAAACTTTGCCTGCTTGGGTGTATAATATAAACCCTCCATTATTACCCGGCTTGGGGCGGAGAGCTTTTATTATTTACCTGCTGCATCAGCCTATACTTTATGGTATAATAATGCTAATAGGCTATTTATTATCTCAATAAATGGAAAACAGCCGCTATACAAAAATATGGCTATAAAAAGCGGATATTAAGACCGGCTAATAAAAAATGTGGAGAATTTGATGAAAAACGTCGAAATATATACTGATGGAGCTTGTTCACACAATCCCGGGCCGGGAGGCTGGGGCTGCGTGTTGATATATGGCAGGAATCATAAAGAATTACAGGGTGCGGAAAAAGAAACTACCAATCAGCGTATGGAACTTATGGCTGCCATACAGGCGCTGGAAGCTTTAAAAGAACCCTGCGTGGTTAAGTTGTTCAGCGACAGTGCCTATTTGATCAATGCGTTTAATTTAGGTTGGCTGCGTAATTGGCAGCGCAATGGCTGGGTCAACAGTAAAAAACAAGCGGTAGAGAATCAAGATTTATGGCTGAGGTTGCTTAAAGTATCGTATGATCATCAAATATATTGGCTTAAAGTTAAAGGCCATGCCGGTAATGAATTCAATGAGCGTTGCGATGCGCTGGCCCGCAGCGCATTGAATAAAGCCCGTACAGAGGAGGCGGAGTATGGATTATAAATCAATTATTATGGCAGTAATAGAAGGCGAGGAAGAGCAAGCCGCAGAACTAGCGCAAAAACTGCTATCTTATGGCGCGGCGCCATTAGAAATAATCGATTATGGATTGATCCCCGCTATGGCGCAGGTGGGCCGCTTATTCAAGGATGGTGAAATATATGTACCGGAGGTTATGATGGCAGCTTCGGTGGTATCTTTCGTAATAGAGCGCTTAAAACCTTTATTAGCCGGAGAAATAAGCCATAAAGGTACGGTGGTGCTGGGTACGGTTAAGGGCGACTTGCATGATATAGGCAAAAACCTGGTGGCTTTACTCTTGGAAAATAACGGTTTTAAGGTGGTAGATTTGGGCGCCGATGTACCGCCCCAAGCTTTTATTGAAGCGGTGGCAATTCACGACCCACAGATAGTAGGCCTTTCCGCTTTGCTAACCACCACTATGCCCCAGATGGCTGCCACAATACGGGCTTTTGCTGAAGCCGGTTGCCGGGATAAAGTTAAGATAATTATTGGCGGTGCGCCGGTTTCGTATGGATACGCCGCCGAGATTGCCGCCGATGGTTATGCGGAGGACGCGATAGGCGCTGTGGATCTTTGTTTGAGTTTTCTGAAAGAGGCGGAATAAACTATTTGTCATTAACCATATATATACCCATCTTGCTTATTAAGCCAGGGTACAGTAGAGCTGATATTTTCTCTTGAGCAATATTCTACATCTTTTATATGATCGAAGCGTATCAGCTTTTGTGCATGTGAAGAAAGCTTAAGGGCTTGCGACATGCCAAAAGGCAAACAGTATTTGTAGGCGCCAAAGGCTATGCGGGCACTGTCGCTCATATTGAGTTTGGTAGAATTATCTAAATGATACAAGACTGCTCCGGCGGTAAGAATATCATCTAAAGAAGGTACTCCCATAGTTCCGGAGCAGATAATAACTAAATCTTGCACATTTTCGTTTAGCAGCCTTTGCGCTGCCGCCGAGGCGTTTATCAGTGCAGCCAGCCAAATGCGCTTTGCTGCACTAGCTTTGACAATGGCTGCCGTGCCATTTGTAGAGCAAGAAATAATAATGCGCCCGCCTACGCTTTGCGGTGTAAATTCGTAGGGGCTATTGCCCAAGTGAAAACCGCTCAGCCGTTCGCCTTCTCGTTCTCCGGCGAGTACTGTTTTTGGCCAAATTCGCGCATATTCCCGTGCATCTGCTACTTCAGTTACGGGAAAAATGGCTTGGGCGCCCGCGTCTAGCGCCGTGATCATACTGCTGGTTGCGCGCAATACATCTATGACTAGGGCGTCTTTTCCTTCTAGATAAGCCTCTTTACAGTGCTGATGGGCAAAATAACAATCTATGTGCATGCTTCTTCTCCTTTAATATGCTAAAAAGTATATGTATTGAGATTTTTTTTATTCCCTAGTAGAGAACAATAAAGATTTGGCGCCGGGCGCACCGTTTGCTTTTTTTGAATACTGAACACTTTGGTTGCGGCTGAAAGCTGCCCTATGTTATAATGATTTGTAGAAGGAGGGTAATTATATGCTTATTGTTGGAGAATTACTGAATTCCAGCCGCGCCATTATACGCGCCTTGCTGGAAGCAGAAGATAAAACAGCTTTGCAAGAAATAGCGCAAGCTCAGGAAGCCGCCGGAGCGCATTATTTGGATTTAAACTGCGGCGTATTTATAAAAGATGAAGCAGAACGTCTGTGCTGGCTGGTAGAGGTGGTTCAGGAAATCAGTTCTTTACCTTTGTGTTT
>WRKD01000209.1 GCA_009778255.1 Bacillota bacterium | reverse complement strand
TAGCCAGCTGCCCCAGCATATCATGATAGTAGATATCCAATGCAGTTGATAAAGAAAAGCGTTTTAACACTTCAGTTAAAGAAAAAGCAGAGCAGGCTCGCCAGACAACTATGATAAAGCAGATGAAGAGAAAGGCAGCAATAGCTAGGGCAGCCAGCCCCAAGGATCGGTATTCTATCGCAGGGCTGGTATTGTTTTCAGGGGCGCCCCAAGTTGCCCAATGTTGCGGCTCACTATAAGGATCAATATTTATAGTAGTAGTTGTTTCTTCAAATACAATATTGGTAGGGTCGAAAGTCAGCCAGCCCACCCCGTCAAAGAATAGTTCCGCCCAGGCATGAGCCGTTGCCTGGGTGGCTTCGTATTGATTTATGCCCACAATGGGACTCAAGGCATAGCCGGTTACATAACGCGCCGGTATATTAAGCATACGAGCCATAATAACCATTGCTGTTGCAAAATAGGTGCAATAACCCTCTTTTGTTTCCAGGAAATCAATAAAGAAATCTTTATCATATGAAGGCATTTGCGGCGTCATAGTATATGTACAGTTATTATTTAGCCATTTCTCCAGCAATACCGCCTCTTCATAAGGGTTACGGCTTTCTCCCTCCTTTAAACCTTTATTGGCAATATTTTTGACTAATTTCAGTATATCTAAAAAACTATTATCCAGGATCATGCTTAATGGTAATTGATAGTAAATCCACATATTTCTATTTGGTTGTTTTACTAGATAAGATTCACTTTGCAAAACATCCGCTACAGAGTCGGCAAAACCTGCATTATCACGATTTAATGCTAAGCCGTTAATTTCATAACGGTAGCCGCTAAGAAGAGGCAGACGAGATGTAATTTCCGATCCATAGTCAACAATAGGCTCTATAGGCTCTTCAGTAGCAAAAAGTAAGGGCCGCCCACCATAAAATAAACGTTGCTCATTGGGGTGCAGTAGGGTAATATGTGCCGAGTAACTCTGTACATAAGGCGCAAGCGGATGCTCGCTTTCCGGTTGTGGAATAGTGCCTAGAATTTGCTCTAATTGCTTTTCGGAGTTTTCATCTAAAAAAGGAATACCTTCAATAAAACCAAACATATCATCTATATTTATTTCCAGTTCATTGATTACCTTGGACCATCCATAACCGGTATAATAATCGTAAACAGAACCTTTTAACAGTAAAGGCATATTGGTATTAACCAGTAACATTCGGGTTTTCGTTGGCACTACAGGACCACCTAAACGTGCATTATACTGAACAGATAAATCAAAGGCGCTTTGCGGGCCTTGAGAATTGCGCCAACCCCAATAATAAATTCGGGCGTCTTCTCGCCATTCTTCTACTTTATCGCCTAAGGGTTGCCAGCGAAAACTACTGGTATCTGCAGGCATGAGTATAAACACTAAAAGTAAAAGCACAACACTAATACCCAGGGCATAGGCAGACGCTATTCCCCGCCATTTGCGGTTATGCTTAAGTGTGGCGGCGGCAGCTAGCGGTATCAGCCCGGCAGCTAACAGATACATTGAAGTAACAAAACCACGTAGACCAAAATACGCCAGTACTGCTACTACAAGAGGGCAGCCGATTAGCAGTATCCAAAAGGGTGCGCGTCGTATCGAAAACCAGAGAATCAGGGTACAACCGGCTGCTAAGAGCAAACGGATGACAATAAAATAGTTGTATGCAAAAGTAATATTGGGTGGCTCATACCCGTTAACCCACCAAAGGATATAATCCAGAGCAATTACGAAGAAGGGTATTTTTTTGACAGAGCAGTATATAAGTAATAAACTTGCAACTAAGCCCAGTGCTATTAATAAGGGGCGGCAAAAAAAGAAATAGAGCAGTAAAAAAAAGGCAGGGAAGATTATAAAAGCCCAGGGGTGAGATGGTCCTGCATCAAATAGCTTAAATAAAGCATTAAGCAAGCCGGTTGCCAATAAAAAACAACTGCAGGCATCTATTACACGCTCTAATGCCAAAATTTTTGTTTTGGGGGGTACTATTAGATGATTGGTCTGAACCATGTTAAACCTCCAACCAGGGGGAGATTGTTTGCGGTAATTCTATGGCAATAATGGGCAAAGGCAGAGAAAGTCCCTGTTCCACAGTTTTGATATCGCAAAAGGGCGTAATCAATACTACAGGACACCCTCTGTTGATGATTTGTTCGGTTAAATGCAAATATGGTGTAGGCTCTTGAGCTGTGGCAATAAATAATTCCATGGGTAGTTGTATACAGCCTAAAAGATTTGTTAATTCATTGAATATAGTTTCATTATTAAAAGGAACCATAGCTAAAAGCTCCGCAGCTTTATCCATGTCCTGAGGTGATTGCAGATTGAGATTACCGGGCAGTAGCGTTATGGGGTGATCTATAGATAATTGCATAAATAAAAAACTACAAGCCGTTTCACATAGACGATCTTCATAATCGTAGGCTTTTTCTCCGCTAGCGTAAGGTCGGTTATCTAAAAGCAAACAACAAGAATATTCGGCAAGAGGCTCGCGCAGGCGGGTGAACAATTCCCGCCTACTGGCAGATTTTTTCCAATGAATAATGCGCATGGAATCGCCACGCTGATATGTGCGAGATTCGGCTGTTAACTGACCACGTTGGCCATGCTGACCACGGATGTTTTCCTCTTGCTCTATAAGGTCGCTTTGCGCTTCAGCAACTGTAGACAGGTCTAGACGAGGTAAGGATATCAGCTTTTTTTCTGGCGATAGGCAACAAGGATAGGCGAAAAAGCCGAATATATCTTCGGCATAGTATTGCTGCAAATAAACAAGGTATTCACCACGATGTGGGCATATCAGCTCGATTTCTAAATCCCTTACTTCTTGAGGTTTAAGTATTATTTCATAATCTGCCAGTTGTATCGGTTCTTGTTCTTCTTTTTTTATACTAAGCTTGAAGCGTACAGGAAAAAAAGGCCAATATCCGGGGTTAGACACCCGAAGTGTTACTTGCCCGGTCTGCCCTCGTACTATTTTTCCAGCGTTTTCGTTTAGCTCGAAAAGTGGGTGCTGCAACCTAACCTGTATGGCGGCGATAATAAGCAATAATACAAAAACCGCGGCTGCAATAAAATACTCCGCCAAGCCAAAAGCTAAGCCGAATAATAGAAAACCTATGCTCAGCCAGCCAGCCAGCCAAGAGCGGCGTTTTATTAATCTAGGTTGAGTGGCAACTCTTTGCTTTTTCATGAAGCCAGGGGCGCCGGTAAATCGGCCAAGATTTCTTGTAAGATCATTTCGCCGCTGCGTTTTTTAGCCAGATAGGCTGGGTATAGCCCTAAGCGGTGAGCAAGCACCGGTTCTGCTAAGTGCTGCACATCATCTGGTATGGTATAAGAACGCCCCTGCAAAAGCGCATAGCCCATGGAGGCGTGCATCAGTGCTATAGAACCGCGCGGACTGATAGGTAATTCTATTTCATCATGGCGGCGAATTGCTGCCGCAATTTGTGATATATATTTCTTAATAGCCACAGATACCGTAATACCCTGTACTGCCTGTTGCATTTGCAATACTTCTTCAGAGCTTAATACAGCTTGTATATCTGTATCGCTGGCATAGTTTTGATGATGTGTAAGTATATCTATTTCTTCATTTAGTGAAGGATATCCTAAATGTACACGCATAAAAAAACGATCCATCTGGGCTTCCGGAAGAGGATATGTACCGGAGAATTCTAAGGGGTTTTGAGTAGCCAGCACCATAAAAGGGCGTGGTAAATCTATTGTTTGGCCGTCAACAGTTACCTGATATTCCTGCATGGCTTCTAATAGGGCACTTTGTGTTTTGGGGCTGGTACGGTTGATTTCATCCGCCAGTACCATTTGATGCATTACGCCGCCGGGGCATAAGGTTTTTTGCCCGCTATTGATATCGTATATGGTAAAACCTGTTATATCGGAAGGCAAAAGATCTGGCGTGAACTGTATTCTGCCAAAGCTGCAGCCTAAAGATTTAGCCAAGCTGGTAGCTAAGGTTGTTTTGCCCAACCCCGGAGCATCTTCGATCAACACATGACCTTGGCATAATAAAGCAATTAGAACCTGTTCTACCGCTTTTTCCTTCCCCAGCAGCACTTTACCAATATTTTGTGTAATCATGTCCATTTTAGTTTGAATATTAGACAAGCATCTCACCTCATATGGAATTATTTAATTGCTATTGATATTATACTTAGAAATATAAGGTATTACAATAGATTTTTTACAAAGAAAAAAATTTACTAAAAAAGAGGAGAATAAACAAAAAGCCGAAATAATATTATGGTTAGCTCTAATTGCTCAAATTATGCAAGAAGAGCTTGCAAGTTGCAAAGCAGAAAGGAAGAGCAAAAGCTTTTAGAAAACCGTTTCATTGGAATTAATAAACAATTATATTCGGGAGGAATGAATAATGAAAAGAAAAGGTATAATACTGCTGCTATTGATGTTTACGCTGGTTATGATGTCAAGTTGCGGTGATAAAAGCACCCCACCTAACTCAGATACCACACCAACAAATCAAGTATCCACAGTGCCGGATGATACAGCTTGGTCAAAAGGAGATGCGGCGGCTACCTATATTAATATATTGACCAGCGACGCCTATTATATTAAGTATCGTAGTGTCGTTGAATCTGAGGGCCAGAAAATGGATGTATTGACAGAAACTGCCCTTGTAGGGGAAGATGTTGCGGCTATCACCACCATGGGAGAGTTAGGTAGCGCCGTTATTGTTAAGGGTGGTACTTTGTATATGGTTGACCATGAGAACAAAACGGTTCTGGTGTCGTCTTCGGGGCTAGCTTTAAACGAAAGTACTTTTCCTGTAGGAGAATACTCTTTTAAAAGTAGCGGTAGCGCAGATTTTTTTGGGGTTGCGCAAAAATATGAAGAGTATACTACAGATGCGGGTATAGTGAGGTTTTTCTTTGATGGGAAAAAATTAATTGGTTTTGAGTCTGGCGAAGGTGCAAAAAACATGCAATTAGAAGTTTTGGAATTAAGCCGTAATATTCCTAAGAATATATTTGATATCCCTACAGATTATGAAGTAATTGATTTTTAACTTTTATAATGCAATAAGGGGGAGTTTGCAATGAAAAGAGTTTTTGCAATACTGTTGTTAACAGTAATAGCCTTAGGGTTTGCGGCAGGTTGCAGCGGCAATAAAAGCATTAATGATGTTAATTACCCACCGAAAGTTACTGAAACGCCGCCGCCGGAAGAAATACCTTCTTTAAGCGAACAGGCAGGGCTGGAAAACAAAAAAGCCGCCCCTTATATAGATGCTTTTGCCCGCAGAACTTTTTATCTAAAATATAGTATTGAAATGGCATACTATGATCAAACGGTAAAAACAATAACAGAAGTGGCTGCTATGGGCGGCGAGATTTCTATTAAGAATTCAGTAGGTTTTGTGGATACCGCAGATACAGTGTCTCTTGATAATACAGAAGGCTTAACAGTTTATAAGGAAAACAAAGCATTTTCAATTGATCATAAGAATAAAACAGTTACCGTAACGCCTTCATCCTTGCAAATTTCCACCATGTTTCCGGATAGCGGTTATATTTTTGAAGAAAGCGGCTTAGCCGAATTATTTGGTATATCTTATAATTATGAGGATTATTATACTAATTCCATTGATCTACGTTTTTACTTTGACGAGAACAAATTAGTGGGCTTAGAAAGATTAACAAGCAATATGACTCCGATGTTAGTTTTAGAAATGAGTACAGATATTCCTGCGGGTATCTTCGATATTCCTGCGGAATATACTGTGTTGGAGGGGAAGTAATACGTGAAAAAGAACTCTGCCATACTTTTATTAATAATAATTGCACTCTTTTTAGCCGCCGCTTGTGGTAACAGTAAGGAGCAGCCGCTTATAAACGCTGAGCAAAACATGGATAATGATGTTATAAATAACATTGAAGCGCCACTAATAACCGAGGAAGAACTTCCTGATATAGAGGAAACGGTTAATAAAGAAGAAGTTAATATGGAACCGGAAGAGCTGGAGTTCACTGAAGAGGGGTCAAATGGAGAGTTAGCTGCTGCTTATCTTGATATACTTGGAGGCTCATACTATCTGAAATGCCGTATTATAACCGAATTAGCGGGCGATAAAATAGAAACTTTAGCGGAAACAGCCATTAACGGCGCAGATATTGCTATTAGAACAATAACAGGGGGCATAAAAAGTTTGATTGTGTATAAAGATGGGGATACATATATTGTTGATTATGATAGCCGCCTGGTTACGGTGATGAACGGGGAACTGGCTTATTTAAATGAAAGCTCCTTGCCTATAAGTGACTATGTGTTTAAAGGCAGTGGTCTGGCCCAGTTATTTGGGAATCCACATATATATGAAAGATTTGGTTCCTTGGGGGGTGATGTCCGTTTTTTCTTCGAGGAAAATGAATTGATCGGCATTGAATCTTGGGTAGAAGGCTTACCCATGATAAGGGAGGTTTTAGAAATAAGCGAAAGTATTCCTCAAGATATGTTCGATATTCCGCAAGATTACGATATATCGTATATTGGAATTTAGAGTGCAAAATAGAAGTATGAAAAAATCAATTGCAATAATAATTATTATTTTAGCCGGGGCGATGAATGTAGTTTTATGTGCCTGCAACGATAAAACTACCAGCGTTTTTCCGGCTAAAAATATCAACTGCATAGTTCAATGGGGAGCGGGTGGCGGTACAGATTCTCTGATGCGCCCTTTAGCCACCTTGGCAGAGCAGGAATTAAGCTCGGCTTTAGTAGTACAGAATATGCCTGGCGCTACTGGTTCTATTGCCGCTCAATATGTATACGATGCGCCAATAGACGGTTACACCCTGCTGATGTCCGCTGAAAATCCCACGTTGTATCAGGCGCTGGGCATCAGCGAGCTTACTTATGCCGATTTCGATTGTCTATTTTTGATTGGAGACGAAACAGTTGGTATCGTAGTGAAGAAAGATGCTGCTTTTATAAGTTTTACGGATATTGTACAAGCAGTACAGGATAAGCCTAATAGTATAAAGCTTTCTACCACTGGCAAGGGCGGTCTACCCTGGGAAGTTGGCGCTTTTATACAAGATGTGACCGGAGCAAAGTTTAATCAAATACCCTATGACAGCGATGCTTCAGCCCGCAATGCTGTTTTAAGTGGCGAATGTGATTTTACTATATGTAAAGTTCAATCTGGTTTAGAATATCATCGCGAAGGAACATTAAAATTCCTGTGTATGTTTTCTCTTGAGCCGGTGGAGATTTTAAACGAGGTTCCTGCCATAATTGAGGAATACCCCGAGTTTGCCCGGTATCTGCCTTGGGGGCCTTTTTATGGTGTGTTTGTAAAGCAGGGAACCGACCTGGCTATATGCCAAAAACTTAGCAGTGCTTTAGCAACCGCCGCTGCCACCCCTTTTTATCAAGAGGTATTGACAAATTATAATATTAATTATTTAGGGCTAAGCGGCTTAGCTGCCCGGGAGTATATAGAGACTTGGCAGACAAATACTGTGCAAGCGCTGGAAAATAGCGGCGCATTGACTAGGTAGCATAATAGGCCGCACAAGAGCGGCTAGTTGTTACAAAACCGGTACGTAGGCATCCATGTGCAGAGGAAAATATGGGAGAACTAAAAAAGCAAGCTGAAGTGGTTAACTTTGCAAAACCTGGTGAAAGGGTCTTCACGGCGGCCCTCTTTTTACTGGGTGTGGCAGCTTTTTGGCAATCACTACTGTTGTGGTTTAGGGTAAGCCCGCCGGCTTTAGCTTTAGCCTCTGCCGCCGCTTTGCCTATGTTTATGAGCCTACTATGGCTGGCGCTTTGTTTTATGAACTTTTTCACAATTACTGGTAAAAAGCTGCCTGCTGCTGGCATATGGCAGTCTTTCCAGTATATGCTGCCTTATCCTTTGCCGGCTATGATAGCCGCCATAGCCGCTTATTGTGCGGCACTGCTGCTGCAGGTAAGCTTTTATATTGCCACGCCGCTTTTTTTATATGCTTGCATATGTTATTTAACTCGTCGTGGTTTTTTCATCAATTTACTATGGACATCTTTATGCATAGGTCTTATTTTTTTAGTTTTTACTATGCTCTTCAGAATCGTATTGCCATAAGGCTGCCTTCGCCCACAAGCCCAGAGTTAATAGGCGTCTAAATCAGAAAACAGAATGGCTTTTATATTACACGAATACTAAGTCGGAGTAAATGATGATAGAAGCAGTGCATTATATAACCGTAGTATTCAGAGAACCTTTATTGATCGTACTGGTAGCCCTGGGTACATTTACCGGGGTATATGTTGGCGCAATACCAGGTTTGACCGGTGTGATGACGGTATCTTTATTGGTCTCATTTACCATCAGCTGGAGTATGAATAATGCATTAGCTTTAATGCTCGGGGTATTTGTGGGCGTGGTGTTCGGCGGTTCTCGTTCGGCTATTTTGCTGAATATTCCGGGGGCGCCGTCAGCAATTGCCACAGGTTTTGATGGTTATCCTTTAGCCCAAAAGGGGCAAGCAGGTAAAGCGATGGGCATTGCGACCACGCAATCTTTTATAGGCTCCATTTTGGGAGTAATCGCCTTGGCTTTCGGAGCGCCGCTGATGGGTAAATTCGCCCAGAGTTTTCGTTCCATAGATTATGTGCTGTTGGCTATTATAGGTTTGATGACAGTTGGTTCTTTGGGAAGTAAAACTCTAAAACATGGTTTAATAGCCGGGGCTTTAGGAGTATTCATCGGTTGTATGGGCATCGATCCGCAAACGGCGGTGCGGCGTTTTACTTTTGGGCTTACCTATCTTAATTCCGGCGTAGATTTCATAGTAGCGATGATTGGTTTATTCGGCGCCGCCGAGGCTTTATTCCAATTAACACAGCTACATATGGGTAAAGTAAAACAGCAAGTAAATAGGATAATACCCTCTTGGAGAACCACGTTAAAATATTTGCCGCTAACCATTCGTTCGGCAGTGGTGGGTATATTGGTGGGTGCATTACCAGGCGCAGGTGGTGATATTGCCGCTTTGCTTAGCTATGATCAGGCTAAACGATATACTCGGCAGCCATCAGCACCTTTTGGCCAAGGTGCGCTGGAAGGTATTATAGCACCGGAAACAGCTAATAATGCTGCTGTAGGAGGCGCTTTTATTCCTATGCTTACTTTAGGCATACCGGGAGACGCGATAACAGCTGTGCTTCTTAGCGCCCTTTCTGTGCATGGCTTACGACCCGGGCCTTATATGATACGTTCTGCGCCGGATATTTTTTGGTTAATAGTGATTTGCTTAGTTCTTGCCTCTTTTTTTCTACTATTGTTTGGCTTAAGCGGCATTAGGTTGTTTAGTAAGATCGTGGAAACTCCTAAAGGCATTTTGATGCCTATTATACTGGTGCTTTCAGTAGTAGGCGCTTTTGCGATACGAAATAGCCTTTACGATATCCTATGGATGTTTCTCTTTGCTATTATTGGATATTTTTTCAAACGCTACGATTATCCGGTAGGACCTCTGGTTTTGGGCATAATACTATGCCCATTGTTAGAGAACAATTACCGACGTGGTATAATGCTTACAGGTTCTCTGCCCGGCCTTTTTTTCAGTATCTTTTCCAGCATGCTTTCTTTATTGCTATTTTTGCTGATAATATTCCTGACTGTTTCTCAAACCAAGCGATATAAAAAATGGCGGGAACAATAAAGGGAACAATATTGAGAATAATAGAGTATATGATAGATTATATGATAGAGTCATTTGTTTTTTTAGATAAGGAGATATGTATTGACTATGCGCGAGGACTGGGAACGAATAGAAGAACAGATATTAGCGCCTTGGGCCACAAAAGCAAAGGCAAGCGCCGGGCGCGCCTGCCTCGAGAGCCCCTGCCCTCTGCGTACTATTTATCAGCGTGATCGAGATCGTATTATTCACAGTAAAGCTTTCCGCCGTTTAAAGCATAAAACACAGGTATTCATAAATCCTCAAGGAGATCATTTCCGGACTCGCCTAACCCATACCCTTGAGGTTGCGCAAATAGCCCGTACCATTGCCCGTGCACTTTCCCTTAATGAAGATTTGACCGAAGCTATAGCCTTAGGGCATGATTTGGGACATACACCATTTGGACATGCCGGAGAGAGAGCTTTAGCCGCCATTTTGGGTAGTTTTAGTCATAATAGACAAGGCTTGCGCTTGGTAGATTTCATAGAACGTGAGGGGCGCGGTTTAAATTTAAGTGCAGAGGTGCGAGACGGTATATTGCATCATAGTAAAGAAGTGCTGCCACAAACCTTGGAAGGCATGGTGGTGCGTATTTCCGATCGTATTGCCTATGTTAATCATGATATAGACGATGCTTTACGCGCCGGGTTGATTTCCCCTGCTTCGCTACCATCCGCTGCTGCTTGTTTGGGCAGAAAGCATAGCGGGCGCATAGACTCTTTGGTTCAGGATGTGGTAAAAGAAAGCGTGGGCCGTCCATATGTTAGAATGTCGGCTCAGGCAAATCGGGATTTGCATGAATTGCGTGATTATCTTTTTGCCATGGTATATTTTCGTCCGCAGGCTCGAGCCGAGGAAGAAAGATTATGCTCCATGATAAAGCGAATGTACGCATATTATCTGGAGCATATGGATGAATTGCCCTCTGAATACCATACAGAAGACGTAAAGCTTGCCGTAGCAGATTATATTGCGGGTATGACAGATACTTTTGCTTTAACTGAATACTTGAGGTTGTTTGAGGATTAAACAAGTAAGGCGCTCTTTATGATGGTTAATTTAAGCCGGCTACTATAGATTTATATTTTTCTATCTCCCAAAACAGCGAATCCATAGCTGTTATCACGGTTTCTTGTTGCGTTTTATAATTATTTTCTTCCGCCTGCAGGGCTATATCAGCCAGCAGGCCTATTTGATTCTGCAGCCGACTTTGTTTTATTCTTTGCTCTGCCAGAGCTAAACGCTGCTCTTCTAAGAGCAGGCTGTTATTGGTATCTGTCAATACATAATGTTGGGTGGATACAGCCAAGGATATTTGCTCTTTTTGAGCTTCAATGGCAAGCTTGATAATGCTTTTTTGCTCGTCGCTGTCTGTATATCTATATTCCGCCTGACTTAGCTTAAGGCTATAACTATTATCGCAGGCGCTTTGTATGTCGTCCGCCAGGACGATTTTTCCCAAATACTCTCGGTTGGGCCGCGGTATGCTGCCCAGTTTGATGATTTGTATTTGTGGCCAGCCTACAATAAGCTTTAGCTGATTCAGCCATTGGGCACATTGACTTTCCATTTGTTTAACACCGGTATCTAGTTCAGCTAAAGCCAATTCAACTTCTTTAACTTGTAATGCAGTTCCGGTACCTGCTGTTTGCTGGGTTTGAGCCAGCTTTAATTTTTCTTCCAGAAGAACACGGTCGTCTTTCGTTTTTTTAATTCTATCTTGCAGTTGATGACATCTAAAGAAAAGCTGTTGCCCATTATTGATTATTTGAGCCTGAGTTTGGGTAATTTGTATCCTCATTTGTTCTATTTGCAGATCAATACCGCTAAAGCTGATACTGGTACCGGAACCCTGCCCCATAGATAATGAGCTTATCATAAGCGTAGCCCAAGCCCGTTGACCGGGATCGGCGTCTGGATTGCGCGCAATAGTATAAAAAGATTGGGATAAACGCGCCACAGCCTCGCTTGCACCGGCTGAATTATCTCGCAAATTGGCCATTTCATCGCGGGCTTTTTGTAGCAAAGGCAATCTGCGCTGTTGAATATCTAATTGTTTATTTTCTTTTGGTACGCGCAAGCCGATATCTGCGTAATCTAATTGAGAGGGATCTTTAGCCCAAGCCGTGCTGCTGATCAGCAACAACAAGCTTAATGCCAGCATAAGTGTGCTCAAAAAAATATGGGATTTTTTTTTCATAATAGTACCCTCCTAAAATTAATAAATATTCTTGCTATTTTAAACAATGATTTTTTAAAATAATTCATTGATCCTGTTTAATGCTTTTTGGCAAGTGCTTTTCTGGTATCTTCATACTCCCATCTTTTCTCTAATGCTGAAAGCCATTCCTGGCGCTGCTTGTTTCGTTCTTCACGTTGTTGACGTTTGTCGTCTACATAGGCATAAAGCACCGGGATCAAAAATAAAGTGACCAGTGTAGACCCGGTTAGTCCACCTATCATCGAAACACCTATGGGCGCCAGCATTTCACCTCCGCCCCCCCTGCTTAATGAAAGTGGTATCATCCCTACGATAGTGGTAACGCTGGTGATGAGTATAGGACGCATGCGAGTTGCCCCGGCAGCTACTATAGCTGCATCACGATCCATAGTGTTCTTGTTTTGCTTAATAAATTCTACCAGTAAAATAGCGTTGTTCACAACAATACCTACCAGCATGATCAAACCGGTGAAAGCGGTGATCGAAAGATGCATACCGGCTAAAAACAGAGCTAAGAATGAACCGGAAAAGGCGAAAGGAACACTCATCATCACAATTAAAGCCATACGCATAGATTCGAATTGAGAAGCCAATACCATAAAGACTAACAAAATAGCTACCAGTAAGGCTAAAATTAAATCCCGGAACGTTTTCACCATCTGTTCTTGTTGGCCACCGGTATCAAAAGAATAGCCATCCGGTAACTTGTAGGCATTTATTAGATTTAAAACTTCCCTATTTACAGAACCTAAATCCCGTCCTTCGATATTGCAGGATATAGTGATGGTACGCAATTGATTTATGCGCATGATCCGGGTGGGGGAATTGTCGCGGGTGAAGGATGCTATTTGTCCCACCGGTACAAAGATACCTGCCATTGTGGTAATAGGTATTTGCTTCATGTTTTCGAAATCTTGGCGATAGCTTTCGTTTAAAGAAAGCTTAACATCTATTTCTGTGCCGTCTAAGGTTATTTTTGTGGCAGTGGCGCCGGAAAGCCCTGTCGAGAGGGCATTGGCAAGTTGATAAGAAGTAATACCATAAAAGGCTGCAATATTGCGGTTCAAAGTTACCCGCAGCTCTGGGTTGCCTTCCTCCATATTATCTTCTACTTTTACTATGCCATCTATTTGTCTAATTTTAGAGCTGATATCTGCCGAAATCTCGTTTAGTACATCAAAATCACGGCCCTGCAGCATAACAGAGATATCTGCGCCGCCTAACATGGAACCTACTGTAGAAGAGACATTGATCGATGTTTTTGCGCCCACAATTTGAGGCAGTTCCATCTCTACTTGACGCGCCACTTCCGTTACACCACGATTACGTTCTGCATAAGGGACCAAAGTTACAGTAAGTGAAGATGTATTGCCTTGTCCGCCGCCTCCCATTAAAGCTAAACCGGCAGAGCTACCTCCGCTGCTCACACTTACTGTTACATGTTTAAGCTCCGGTAATTGCAGCAGATATTCTTCCACCAGAGTCGCCATACGGTCTTGTTCACTTAAGCTTGTGCCATAAGGTGTTTCTATACTAACACTGAATTGTCCTTCATCGGTAGCAGGAAGTAATTCCATACCCAGCTGAAAAATGAGAGCGCAAGAGATGGCAAATACCGCAATACAAACTAAAATAACTGTTTTACGGCGATGCAGGATACTTGCCATGACCTTGCTATATTTTATGGTCAACCAAGCTATGAAGCGGGAGAATAAAGGAATGATACGCAGGTGATAGCGTAGGCTGCCTAAACGTATATAATCTCCTTGAGTTTGTCTGCGCAGCAAGCGGGATGATAGTAAGGGAACTACTGTTAAGGCTACCAGTAAAGAGGCGGAAAGCGCAATGATAATTGCCCAGCAAAAATCAGCTAAAATCAAAGAAGCCATACCACCAGATAACGCTATGGGTAAATACACTACTAAACTGGTTATAGTAGAGGCTATAACAGCCAAATACACTTCTTTGCTGCCCACTATGGCCGATTCTATAGGGTCGTCTTTTAATTGATTGATACGGTAAATATTTTCCAGTACTACTACGGAATTATCCACCAACATGCCCACAGCTAAGGCTAAGGCGCATAAGGTGAACATGTTCAAGGTCATACCTGCAATATTCATTAATATAAAGCTGGCTAAGAGGGAGCTGGGTATAGAAATGGCAATGACCAAGGTTGAGCTGATATTTCGTAAGAAGAGGAAAACTACTAAAACAGCCAATATAGCCCCGATCACGGCTGCATTACTCACAGTCTTAACTGCAATATTTATATAGTCTGCTTGATCAAAACCTACGTCGAAATTGAGATTGGGATAATTAACACGCAGATCTTCTAAAGAACGCCGCGCTGCTTTGGAGACATCTGCAGTATTAGCAACCGATTGTTTGGTGATCACCACACCTACCGCCTGTTTTCCATCTATGCGGCTGATAGAATTGCGCTCCGCATAGCGCCGCTGAACACTGGCTATATCACGTAGTTGTATTACCTCGCGGGTAGGCAAGATCAAGGGATAAGCGGCAATATCATCTACTGTTTTAAACTTTCCTAAGGTGCGTACGATGATTTTACTTTCACCATCAAGAATACTGCCACTGGGCAGATTTATATTATCCGCAGCAAGCATTTGAGTTATTTGCGACAGTGTCAAACCATAGCCTGCTAAAGCTTCATCTCGGCAGATTACTGCTATTTCTTCTTTTACGCCACCTTGTAAACTTACAGAGGCTACTCCATTCACTCGTTCTATGGCTGGGCTTATATCGTCTTCTACGAGAGCAGTTAGGGCAGAAAGGCTCATATCGCCGCTAACATAAATAGCCATTATAGGTAAGGCGTTCATATCCATTTTCATTACCAGCGGCGCTCCTGCTTCGCTGGGCAGCAAACGTTCCACCATGGATATTTTTTCACGCATATTTAAAGTGGCAAAATTCATGTCGGTCTTCATAGCAAACTGTACGCCCACAATTGAGGTTCCGGAAGTGGATATAGACATAAGACCGTCCAGATTCTCTACTGTTGCCATAACCTGTTCTATAGGACGGGTTATGAGGTTTTCTACTTCTTCCGGAGAAGCGTTTGGATAACTGATCATTACCAAAGCATAAGGGAGTTCTATTTGTGGCATCAGGTCTATGGAAAGGTTCGAGAAACTGACTATGCCTATCAATATTATTGCCAGCAAAAGCATTATGAAAGTGACAGGTCTTTTAACCGCCAACTTTGAAATATTCATATATGCCCCCTACTCGGAAAGGCGAATAACAGCTTCGCCCTCCACAATATAATGCTGCCCTTTGGTGATCACTGTATCGCCGGCATTTAGTCCGGAGATGATTTCTACCCTCTCACCGTCATTAATGCCTATTTCCACTTCCTGCAAATGGGGGATATCTCCTATGAGTACTGCTACCAATGTTTTGCCACCCTGGGTTAACAGGGAAGATATAGGGGCGATGAGAACACTGTTTTTACGCAAAGAAGGAATGGAAAGCTCGGCAAACATCCCCGGTTTGATATTATCTTCAGTTGCATTAACTGTCACTGTTATAGGATAAGTAACGCCGCCAGTGGCGGGAGCCAAAGCTACACTTTTAATTTGCCCTTGATATAGTTTGCTACCTAAGGAATCTATGCGGTAATTAACAGCGTCACCTTCTTTTAAATGCCCAATAAGATATTCGGAAACAGAAGCTGCTATTTCCAGATCATCCAGGTTGGCAATGGTAACAGCCGGTAATTGTTGCATGGGGTACATACCTTCTTTAATATTCAATTCTGTAACAATGCCTGCTACCGGTGCGGTAAAACTAAGCAAGCCAAAAGAAGAAGAAGCGCTGTTTAGGGCGGCTTCAGCCTGCCGTAGTTGGTTTTCTGCCTGAGTAAGCTGGTTCTCTGCCTGCTCTAGCTGAGATTGAGGTATAGCTGCGCCATCATATAAAGCCTGCATACGGTCGAGATTTTGACGAGCCATTTCTACGCCGTCTTGAGCCGCATTACGGGCAGCTTGAGCTTGATTATAGCCACCTTCTACCTGGGTACCGTCTAAAGTAAAAAGCTTGTCCCCCGTATTTACATAATCGCCCTTTTCTACATAGATGTTTTTTACTTCGGCAGTAGCCGGGGCAAAAACCATCGCATCTTCACTGGCACGAATTTTACCGGTGAGCACGGTATATACGGAAATATCTTCTACCTTAACTGTAGCTGTATATACCTGCACAGCTTGTATCGGCACTGCTTCTAATGTTTCTTTGGGAATAAATAAACGCCAATAAGCCACGCCTCCTATTATTAGCAGAAATACAATCAGGGCAATCAAGCCGCCATGGGAGCTCTTGGGACGGGGTGGTAAGGGAGGGAGACCGTTTTTTGTTGTGATATCCGATGTATCTGAGGTTGTTGTTGTCTGGTTAATGCCAAGTTCCAAAGGGTCAATCATATAGTGGCTCCTCCTTCAAGGATGTATTTTGTGGATCATATTTTAAAACGCCTTTTTCCAGTAGTCGTCGGATGAATACAAAACATTCGTGTAAATGGTACATTTCTTCGGTACTATACATCTCTAGTTCTCCGGCCATCCATTTCCGTATCTCTTTGATAAACCGCTCCATTTCTAGCCGACCTGCATTCAACGCCCGTACATAAACCAGGCGACGGTTAATCATATCATGTTCCCGCTTAACCAGGCCGTTTTCTTCCATACCCCCTACTAAGCGAGAAAGCTGCTGAGGCGAAACCAGCATAGCTTCGGCTAGTTGGGTCATGGTTAAGCCTGGTGGGGGATGATTACATAATGCATAAAGAATAGGAAAATGCATTTTATTGCCGCCTAAACTTATCCGCTTATCCCGGCTAGCCAAAAAGAGTAGCCGTACCAGGTTTACCGCTTCCCCGGCTAGTACGGCACTACTAATCACTTCCATTAAAAATGACCTCCATTCGTATGATCACTAAATAATTATAGGCATGATCCAAATATTTGTCAATAGTTAATATTAAATTTTGTAAATAGTTGATTAATGTTAAGTTTATAACCAGCGTAAGTAAACGCCAAATATCAAACACTTGAAAGCATGATCATTGCGTGATAGAATAATACTGTTGCTGAGGCATCTATAGCTTTACAGAACAGCAGGGCAGGTATGCATCTGCCATATTAATTCGAGGAGGTAGTCGGATGGAAAAAAGGTTTTTAGGAGTATTACCACCCATGATAACACCTTTTACAGATACCGGTGAGGTGGATTATGAGGCTTTTTGCACCAATTTGGAGCATTGGAACGAAGATGCTTTAAGCGGGTATTTGGTAAATGGTTCCAATAGTGAAACAGCCTATTTAAATGAGCAAGAAAAGCTTCAATTACTGCGTTTAACTGTAAAGAAAGCTCAAGCCGGCCGTCATATCATTGCTGGTACTGGTTTAGAATCTCTTTCTGAGACCATACGCTTCACCAATATATGCGCCGCCGAAGGGGCAGCCTATGCCCTGGTATTGACGCCCTGTTATTATCATAGCTCCATGAACAGCGATGCCCTTATAGATTTTTTTAGCCGCTTAGCCGAAAAAAGTGAGATTCCCATACTAATCTATAATGTGCCAAAGTTCACCCATGTCAACATTAAAGCAGATGCGGTGAAAGTTTTGGCGCAACATTCCAATATAGTGGGGATGAAAGACAGTACCGGCGATGTACCTCAATTGGCTTCTTTTCTTGCCGCTGCGGCGGGGCAAGATTTTGAGCTCATGGTGGGGACGGTCTCGGCTTGGTTTCCGGCGCTTACCTTAGGTATTGAAGCCGGTATACATGCCGCAGCCAATTGCGCCCCTAATGCTTGCACCGCTGTACAACAAGCTTTTTCCCGCAGGGATAATGAGCGCGCCTTGGCTGTTTATCAAATTTTATTGCCTCTTAATACTGCGGTTACTGCAACTTATGGCATAGCCGGCTTAAAATACGCAGCCGATTTGCTGGGTTATTATGGCGGCTTGGTGCGCTGCCCTTTGCAACCCTTAAAAGAAAAGCAGAAACAGGAATTACGGCAGATAGTGGATAAAGCGCGCGAGGGATTGTGGGCTTTGGGTTGTAAGGCATAACACGAACAACTGTTTTACTGGCTATCGGCATCCA
This sequence comes from Bacillota bacterium, assembly GCA_009778255.1. Classification (GTDB taxonomy): domain Bacteria; phylum Bacillota; class Dehalobacteriia; order UBA4068; family UBA4068; genus WRKD01. Next base: position 1,921 of record WRKD01000209.1, on the reverse strand, counting down.
CTAGAAAAGCTAATAGAGGAGGAAAAATGTAATGGAAAAAGATGTTTTGGTCATGATACCCGGGCCCAGCCCGGTGGTTAGCTCTATTAAAGAACAGATGGCCCGAGATATACAGGCCTTTGGCGACCCTCGCTTTATTAAAGATTATCGAGAACTTATAGTTGATCTGGGGACAATGTTCAACTGTTCAGGGCAAGCTTTTCCTCTGGCCGGAACCGGAACCCTAGCTATGGAAATGGCAGTAGCCAATGTTACAAAAAGAGGCGATAATGTACTGGTTGTTTCCCATGGTTTTTTTGGCGATCGCTTTATAGAGATTTGTCAACGTAAAGGGCTTAATACAGATGTGCTTAGTGCCACATGGGGCGATATTATAGCGCCGGAAAAGATCGAGGTGGCTTTAGCGGAGAAAGAATATGCTGCCCTGATGATTACACATGTAGATACTTCCACTGCTGTAACAGCGCCTTTGGCATATATTGGGCAAGTGGTGAAAAAATACCCCGAGACCTTGTTTATTGTAGATAGTATAGCAGGCAGCGGAGGCGAATTTGCCGATGTGGACGATATGGGTATAGATATATTGTTTACCGGCTCGCAAAAAGCCTTTGGTGTTTGCCCGGGTATGTTCGTGCTATGGGCCGGGCAAAAAGCTCTGGATCGCCGGGAAGAATTGGGTATGATACCGGAGTATTATGTGGATTTTACCAAGTGGCTACCTATAATGAAAGACCCCGGCAAATACTTTGCTACCCCGGCTATTAATCTGGTTTGGGCTATGAAAGAGGCAGCCGCCATCATCCGGGAGGAAGGATTGGCGGCGCGGGCAAAACGGCATAGCAAGAATGCCTTCGCATTGCATAAAGGTCTTGAAGCATTGAATTTGAGAATCTTAGCACAGGAAGAATGTCGGGCTTCGACATTAAGCGTGGCTATTTATCCACAAGGAATAGATGACGCTCAATTCCGTTCGTTAATGTGGCAACAAGGCGTAGTGGTTGCCGGAGCTCTTGGCTTATATGCCGGCAAAGCTTTCCGAGTAGGCCATATGGGTAATTTTACCACCGGCGATATGGTGCAAATGCTTGCGGCGGTAGAGTATTCTTTAGCTGCTTCGGGAGCAGATATCCACTTTGGTCAAGGCGTAGGTGCGTATTTGGAGGGAATGAAGTAGAAGATAGAGGATAAAATAAGAATGCTTACAGGTTGCCTAGTTTACTATATCATAGGGCCAATTAATAATACCTCCGAAGTCATATACTCTGGTATAACCAAGATCGATAAGTGCGCGGGCAGCTTTTTCGCTACGGTTTCCGGAACGGCAGTAAACAAGGATAATGCTATTTTTATCTGTTAATAACTGTGGGGCTTTTTCCCTAATTACCGTATCAGGGATTAAGATAGCGCCTTCTATATGCGCCTCTGCAAATTCCATTTCAGTGCGAACATCTACTACGATCGCATCTTTATCATTCATCAGCGTTTTTGCTTTTTCTGGTGTAATTTTTTGATATTCCACAGGATTATTAACTGCTCCCATTCCCTGAACAGCAAAGAATCCTATAGCGATATTAATAATAAGAATAATCGGCACGCCAATTTGGAATTTGGCGTGCTTTGTTTTATGGCGGAATACTAGCATCCCCAATAAAGCGCCTATAGCGCCCATAAGCAACGTTGCCAAAAGAAGTAATCTTTCACTAATACGAGAGCCACCGTGACGTGATTTTTGTTTGTCAATGCCGTATAATGCGAAAACCAGCAAATTCCATACTATAAGAATGATTATTATTTTATTCAGCATATATACCTCCTTTTTCAATTGGTTTTTTATATTGGGCACCTCTAGAAACCAGAATAAACACTAACAAAATGATCAAAATGAGACTAATTACCTAAATATCCCCGTCATTGCGGACTT
>WRKD01000208.1 GCA_009778255.1 Bacillota bacterium | reverse complement strand
GTTTGAGCCGGGGGCATGCCGCATAGGTATTAAACTGCGGCAGCTGTTATTAACAGATGAAGGTACAAAACCGCAAGCGCATACCGAAGCACTGCTCTTTGCCGCCGAGAGGGCTGCCCATGTGCAAGATATTATTATTCCGGCGCTTAATGCCGGCCATATAGTATTATGCGACCGTTTTACCGATTCTACTCTAGCTTATCAAGGCGGCGGGCGCGGCCTTAGCGAAGTTTTTTTACGTCAGCTGAATGATTTTGCAAGTTTTGGGCTAAAGCCCGACCGTACTTTTTATTTAGAATTACCACTGGCAATAGCAAGAGAAAGGCAGGGGCTGAATAAAGACCGGCTGGAGCAGGAAGACGAAGATTTCTTTTTGCGTATTACAGCTGTTTATAAAAGACTGGCAGCCGCAGAACCGCAACGTATTAAAACAATTGATGCCGCTCAAACAACAAAGAAAGTATTGGCAGATTTACTTTTGCATATACCGCAGTATAGTGTGGAAAAGTAGTGAAAGAGAATTTAAAAGCTATGGATAATCTGTATGATAGCAACCATAAAAATGAAGATTTTTGGGATGGTTTTCTGCTTTCCCCACTTTTAGCAGAGCTTTTTTTAGCAGGGCGGCTGGGTCACGCCTATATTTTTAGCGGCGCCGCTGCTCTCGCTGAAGCTTTAGCTTTGGCTAAAGTAGTGAATTGCCTAGCGCCGAAGAATGGTCAGCCTTGCAATACTTGCCCTTCCTGCAAGAAAGTAGCGCAAGACTGCCATCCCGATATTCGGGTATTGAAACCCGATAAAGACGCCCATCATATTGATGCTATGCGCCGTTTACAGGCCGAGGCGTATTTACAGGCATATGAGGGAGGCAAAAAGCTTTTTATTTTGGTTAGTGCGGAACTTTTGCTGGAGGAAGCGGCCAATAATCTCTTAAAAGTTTTAGAAGAACCGCCGGAAGAGACGATTTTTATTCTGGTTTGCGCAGATGGGGAAAAATTGCTTCCTACCATACGTTCCCGCTGCCAGCTTTTTAACTTTGGCGGTACAGCCGATATGGTGCTGGATGAAGCAAAATTAAAAGCGCTGCAACCACAAGTAGCGGAGTTTTTGCAGCGCTTGCCAATTTTAACATTGACCCAGGTTTTACAGGAAAGCCGTTGTGAAGAGCGGGATAAAGAAGGCTGGCTGCATTATCTGGCGGCCATGACCCAAATAATGGTTAAGGCGGCTAAAAGAGAGCAAGAGCTTTCGCTTAGCCCGCAAACATCATTGAAAGCGGCGTTGATGATCGAGCATACCGGTGGATTGCTGCGCCGTAATATAAATCAAAAACTGCTGTTAGATATAATCTTTTTGAGATTATGGCAATATTCGCATACAAACTAATACTCAATAATTATTTCGCCGCGGTTATAATTATAGGGTAACCAGAGTATGGTTAAATCGAGATTATTGATTAAACCGTCGCCGTTCAAATCGCCAAGGGCATTTTCTGCTTCAGCAGTTTTTTTATTGTAGTTGCCGATACTCCATAGCAGCATTAAATCGGCATTATTGATCAGGCCATCTCCATTGATATCTCCGCAAGCCAGGGTCAAAAGCTGAATTTCCTGGCGTTTATCTTGGGTTAAATCGATATCCGCATATACAATGGATACATTTTTCAGAGTAAAAGTGGTATGGGCTTTTTTATTTATTACCAGGTCATACACACCTGGTTCTATATTAGTAAAACTAAAGTTTTGCTCGCACAAACCATAACCGCTTGTTACAGTTGTTTGGGTAGTATATGCTTCTTTGCCATTTTTCATTAATTTAACCATAGCGGTATTTTCCGGATTATAACTGCTGATTTTGCCCAAGAGGCTAAAACCCGGAGTTTGATTTTTTACCCATACGGCATTTTTACCGTCGCTATATTCTTTGTAGCCCGCTTTTGTAGTGGGGATGATATTGTCGTTTATAGATAAAGTGGATAGTTCATTGCCAATATGGCTGCTATTGAAGAGCTGTATATAATAAGCATCGGCTATGATAGAGCCTTCAATTGTTATCTGGGCGCCTTCGCTGCCATATACCCCCACTTTATGGGAAGTAATAGAACCGCCGACATTGACTACGGCGTTTTTTTCCGCCCAAATGCCATGATTAGCTGCGCTAATATTACCGGTGACATTAATATCCGCTTCGCCGGCATAAATACCATCGTCGCCTGCTTCAATATTACCTGTAAGTTTTACCTTAGCATTACTTTCGGCTACTATACCGTTTATCTCGGCGTTGATAGTGCCGTTAACCACGTTGACAACAGCGTTGAACATGGCAATTATACCGGAATAAACAGCGTTTATATTACCTTGAACAGTAACTTGTGCTCCATTATAGGCGTAAACGCCTATAGAACGGCTACCCCCGGCGGTGATATCTCCCCTGATGGATATCTCTGCGTTATTTTCGGCTAAAACGCCGTATTGACCAGCTTCAATATTGCCGTTGACCGATAGGTTTCCAGCGTCTACCAATAAGCTTCCCAGATTTGTCAATTTTAACGCAGGGTTTTCACCGGTAGACGATACTGTAACATCGGCGCCCTTTTTTACATTGATCTGTGTCGCCGTAATACCGGTACCACTCGTTACAGTGACCGTGCCGCCGCTTAAGGTAACTGTGCCGGTAGAGGTATCGATTGCTTTGCCTGTAGTGGCGCTGATTATACCGCCGCTTACGCTAACGGTGGCGTTTTCGCCGGCTGCATAAAGAGAATTATTGGCCATACTTGTGATCAAACCGCCGTTAACCGCCACGCTGCTATTTACGCCCAGTATCCAAATAGCGTCTCCATTAAGAGCTTCCACAGTACCGCCGTTTACCGTTACAGTAGCATTGTCGGCTGTGACGCTGATAGCGTCGCCGGTAAGGGCAATAACAGAACCGTTATTGACCAAAACGGAAGAATTATTGCCTACCATGCAAATAGCGTTGGGGGTAGATAATTCCGTAGAGCCAGCGGATATAACCGAGCCGCCGCTTACCGTAACGGTTTTATTCTCGCCGATATTTCTAATAGCGGTATGATTAGCAGATGATATTTTGCCGCCGCTAATATTTACATTGCCAATGGCATAAACAGCCAAGCTTAAGTCGCCGCCCGCTTCCACCAAGCCGCCTTGGATGTTTACGCTTACGTTTACGCCCCCATATGTATAGATAGCTCTGGCCGCATAGCCATTGGCATATACCGCGCCAGCGCCGCTAATTATTACTGCAGTGTTTTCGCCATTATTAAATATGGCGCGGGCGAATCTACCGCTAACCCGCACTGTTCCGCCGCTAATATGTACATTACCAGCCGATCTAATAGCATAGGCCCGGATATCATCTGTTCCGGTAGCTTCAATAGTACCGCCGGGAGCGACTTCAAAGGTCCCTTTACCCGCAAGATCCAGCAAAACCCCGCCGCTGCCAGAATACGAAGCCGCCCACTTGAGGGTAATGTTTTGAGGAATATTCAAGACGAGCGTTTCACTAACAGCGCTTTTACTGCCGTTTACAGTAATGGTATCGCCGTTAAGCGCCTGGTTGAGGGCTACTTGTATTCTACCCTGTATAGTTGTTACCGTATCGCTTTGGGCGATGCTAACCGTTTGATCCGCCGTTTGCGCCCATACCGTAGGGGTAATGCAGAGTAAAAAGGAGAGAGTAAGCAATAGTAATACCACAAATTTCAGGGATTTATAGGGGCTGGTCATTTTAATAATTCCTCCTAATATAAATTAGTATTCAATAATTACCTTACCTCTATTAAAATTATCCGCTAACCAAAGTATGGTCAAATCGAGATTATTGATCAAGCCGTCGCCGTTCAAATCGCATAAGGCATTGGCCGCCTCAGCTTTTCGAGCCTAAAACAGTTACGGTATCGCCGCTGTTTGCTTTATTAAGGGCTGTTTGTATTTTTGCCTGTATGGCGGCTACAGTATCGCCTTGGCTGATGCTCACTTCATGATCTGCACTTTGAGCTATAACGGTTAGAGTAAAGCAGAATACTAAGGAAAGTGTTAGTATTACTATTGTTACTAATTTTATGAACATACTTTTATTAATCATAATTCCTCCTAAATATAGCCAATACCAATACATAACGCTGCTTTTTTTGTCTGCAATACTCTAAAGGGCAACTCTAAATACTCGCTTGCCACCATCTTCGCTGCCCTTTTCTGCCTAGACTGCGTTGTAACCGCTTCACGCAGCTTTAGGCTACGCATCAGCTCCTCCGCCTGGCTAGGCGAAAAAATTGCTAGCGAATCTGACAATTTGGAGTAAATCGAGGCGCCCTTTAGATTTCTAGTATATTTATAGGATAAATATACTTCAATTATAGACAATACTTGCCCGGATGTCAAGATGAACGCAGGACGCTTGAATTTCTTATAGAATATGTTTATAATATATATATCAACTCTGCGCGAAAGGAATAATTTATAATGGTAAGTATTGTAGGAGTACGCTTTAAGCGTAATGGTAAAATATATTATTTTTTACCCGGCCAGCTGAAACTGGCGCTGCAGGACGCAGTGATAGTGGAAACGGCGCGGGGCGTGGAATTTGGCACGGTAGTTATTACAGATAAAGATGTGGATGAAGAAGATCTGGGCAGCCCCCTTAAAGAAATAACACGTCTTGCTACCCCTGAAGATTTTAAAAAACAGGAAGAAAATAAAGCTGCCGAAAAAGAAACCTTTAAAATTTGTCTTAAAAAAATTGAGCAACATAAGTTGCCCATTAAATTAGTGGAAGTCTCTTATACTTTTGATGTAAGTAAAATTATTTTTTACTTTACGGCAGAAGGACGAGTAGATTTTCGTGAACTGGTAAAGGATTTGGCTTCCGTTTTCCGTACCAGAATAGAATTGCGGCAAATAGGCGTACGAGATGAGGCAAAAATCATTGGCGGCATTGCTACCTGCGGAAGGGAATTATGCTGTAATTCCGTGCTCAGTGATTTTCAACCAGTTTCTATCCGCATGGCTAAAAAGCAAAACCTTTCTTTAAACCCGGCCAAAATATCCGGCGTCTGCGGGCGCTTGATGTGTTGCCTAAAATATGAAAATTTTGATGAACCGGCCGGCCCCCATAAGCGTAAGCTTAACGCGGAACCGGAACTTGAGGCGGATCTAGATGAGTTTATGGATGATGACTTGATTTTACAGGAGGACGACGAATAAAGTATGGGCTTGTATGAAGATTTGTTGACTTGGGAGGAAAAACTAGCCGACCTACTGGATGAAGGGCGGCAGCTGAGTGCGCGTGTGGCTTTATTGGAACAGCAAAACCGGCTATTGCAAGAAAGCCATGTGCAAACCTCTTATAGCAGCGGCGGATCTTTAGCTTTGCATGGTTTATATGATGAAGGCTATCATATTTGCCATGCTCATTTTGCCCAAACACGCGAAGAAGATTGCCTGTTTTGTCTTTCTCTTTTACATCAGGTAACTAAAGAGGATGGGCAGGAAGGCTTATGACTCGGCGGGCAGCGGTTTTGGACGGGGAAAGGGTAGACGATATGCGGCGCGGCGATTTGCGTATCATTCAAGACCCTAAAGCGCCCTGTTTTGCGGTAGACGCTGTTTTATTGGCCGATTTTATTCAGCCGAAGGCGAGCGATAAAATAGCCGAGCTGGGAACCGGTACAGGAATTATTGCGCTTTTACTGGCTTATAAAGAGCCTTCTTGCAGTATCCGTGCCCTGGAATTGATGCCGCATATGGCCGACATGGCCCGGCGCAGCGTGGCCTTAAATAACTTAAGCCAACGTATAGAGATAATAGAAGGCGATATGCGGCAGGCTGCCGAATTATTAGGTAAAGGCTCATACCGCCTGGTTGTCAGTAACCCTCCTTATTATGCCTGCGGCAGCGGGCGGAAAAATGCCTCTGAATTATTTAGCGCCGCCCGCAGCGAGCATTATTGTAATATAAGGGAATTGGCCCGTGAAGCCGCGGCGCTATTATGCCCGGGCGGAGAGTTTTGCCTGATACACCGGGTCAATCGTTTGGCGGAGGTGCTGCAGGCGCTGCAACTTGCCGGCTTCAGGATGCAAACTTTAAGGGCGGTGCAGCCTTTTGCCAATACGGCGGCTAATCTTGTTTTACTGAAAATGCGCAAAGGCGGAAAAGCTAATACCATAATGCCGCCGCCGCTGATTGTATACGAAGCGCCGGGAGTATATTCGGAAGAGATGCGAAGGATTTATGGCTGAAGGTAAATTTTATATGGTGGGAACGCCTATAGGCAATATGGAAGATATCAGCGCCCGCGCTTTACGCATACTCGGCGAAGTTGATCTTATTGCCGCCGAGGATACGCGTCTTAGCGGGCGTCTGCTGAAAGCTTTGAATATTAAGCGCCCTTTAATCAGTTATTATGAATACAATAAAACATTGCGCAGTAAAGAATTGCTTTTGCGTTTGCAAGCCGGAGAGAATATCGCTTTAATTTCCGACGCCGGTTTGCCGGGTATTTGTGACCCGGGGGCCGATCTTCTGCGCTTAGTTACAGAAGCCGGCATAGAAGCGGTAATTATCCCCGGCCCTAACGCTGCCTTAAGCGCTCTTATATTGAGTGGTTTAGATAGCCGGCGTTTTACTTTTGAAGGCTTTTTACCCCGCGAAAAGGGCAAAAGGCGGGCTGCTTTGGCTAAACTGGCTTATGAAAAACGTACCATGATATTTTATGAAGCGCCCCATCGTTTACTGGCTGCCCTGAGTGATATGACAGATATATGGGGAGCGGAAAGGCAGGCTGCGGCAGGGCGGGAATTGACGAAATTATACGAAGAAATGATACGCGGTTCCTTAGCAAAGCTGCTTGCTCATTTTACGCAAATTTCTCCCAGGGGCGAATTTACTTTGGTAGTGGCCGGTGCGCCGCCCGCGGCGCAGACCAGATCATTTAATGAACTTCAAGAGGAGCTAACCGCACTTATAAGCGCTGGGCAAGGGCGTAAAGACGCGGCAAAAGTATTGGCAAAAAAGTATGATCTGCCGGTAAAAGATATTTATGGGCTGGGGCTTAAATAAGGATATGCTAAGTCGGCTTTCAGCCGCAAGTGTTGAGTGTTGAGTGTTGAGTTGTGGAAGTTTTCGCTTTGCGAAAACTGTTTTAACAAAAACATGCAGCTTAACGGCTTAAACAGCTTGTTTTTTTAGAAGTTGTTGCAAAATATTACATTTTAAAGAGGTGTATTTTATGCAAAAGAAACCAACTTTTTACATCACCACGCCAATTTATTATCCCAGTGACAACCCGCATATCGGCCATGCCTATACCACGGTAGCCGCCGATACCATGACGCGCTATAAAAAAATGCGCGGCTATAATACTTATTTTCTAACCGGTACAGATGAACATGGGCAAAAAATCCAGCGGCGCGCGGCAGAGGCGGGCTTGGATACTCTGACTTTTATCGACAATATTATACTGCGTTTTAAAGAATTATGGCAAACACTACTGATAGATTATGATGATTTTATTCGCACCACCGAACCGCGTCATAAAAAGGTGGTGCAGGAGATTTTTCAAAAAATCTATGATAAAGGCGATATTTATAAATCGGAATATCAAGGCTGGTATTGTACGCCCTGCGAAACATTTTTTACAGAGCGTCAATTGAAAGAGGGGCAAATTTGCCCGGATTGCGGTCGGCCGGTGGAACAGATGAAGGAAGAAAGTTATTTTTTTCGTATGAGCAAGTATGAAAAACGTTGGCTGCAATTCATTGAAGATAATCCGGATTTTATCCGCCCGCATAGCCGCAGGAACGAGATGGTCAATTTTGTAAAACAAGGATTAGAAGATCTCTGCGTTTCCCGCACCACTTTCGATTGGGGAGTATCCGTTCCTTTCGATACGCGACATGTAGTTTATGTTTGGTTCGACGCGCTGGTCAATTATATTTCGGCGCTTAAAGAATCTCCTCAAAGCGGCGATATATATGACCTTTATTGGCCGGCCCAGGTTCATTTAGTGGGTAAGGATATCATACGCTTTCATACTGTTATTTGGCCCATTATGCTGATGGCGGCACAGCTGCCTTTGCCCAAAACCGTGTTGGGTCATGGCTGGGTGCTGATAGGCGATACTAAAATGAGTAAATCGAAAGGTAATGTAATAGACCCCATAGTACTATCGCAAAAATACAGCCCGGATGCCATACGGTATTTTTTAATGCGCGAAATGGGCTATGGACTAGATTGCAATTATTCCGAGGATATTTTGGCGCTACGCATCAATACAGATTTGGCCAATGATTATGGCAATTTGCTTTCCCGCGTAACGGGAATGGCCAAGAAATTTCAGGGCGGTATTATTTTGCCCCCGGCGGAAAGTACGCAATTCGATAAGGAGTTAATAGAGCTGGCACAAGCAACTCCGCAGCGTTATGGGCAGCTGATGGACGAAATGCGTTGGTCTGATGCTTTAATAGAATTGTGGAAGCTGATCAATAAAGCTAATAAATATATCGACGACGCAGCCCCCTGGAATTTGAATAAATGTGGTGAAAAAGGCAAACTAGCCAGTGTGTTGTATAATATTGCGGAAGTGATGCGTTTAGCTACCATTATGCTTGCTCCGGTCACACCTTCCATACCGGCTAAAGTATGGCTGCAGTTGGGCATTGCCGATTTGCCGCATTTGCATGACTGGGAGAGTTTAGTTTGGGGCAAATTGCCTTATGGAATAAGTGTGAGCCATGGCGCGCCCCTCTTTCCGCGTATTGATTTAAACGCTTTAGATGAGATACCGTTTACCGCTTTGCCCGATTCATTGCCCGTTGTGGCAAAACCTGCTCAAAGTGTTGCGCCGCCAACTTGTTCTTCCGAAGCGCAAAAAGAGCTTCTTCTCGAGCCGGAAATTAGTATGGAACAGTTTAAGACTATGGATATGCGTGTAGTAAAAGTGCTTGATTGCGAAAGAGTGCAAAAGACAGATAAACTGTTGAAATTCGAATTGCAGATGGGGGAAGAAAAACGTACCATTATCTCGGGTATTGCCGAATACTACCAGCCCGCGCAATTGATTGGCAAAAACCTCATAGCCATTGCCAATTTGGCGCCGGTAAAAATACGCGGCATTGTTTCTAAAGGCATGCTCCTTTCGGCGGTCAATGACGAAAGCGGCCAACTAGAGTTACTGGAAGTGCCTGGTATAGAAAGCGGAACCAGGGTGAGATAAGATAGTGCAGACTATGTGTTATTGATTATTGTATAATGCTCGGGAGTATATTTTACTTGTGAAAAGTTTTTTTGCAAGAGTTCGGTTTCTAAAATTTCCCCATTGCCTAATTTCTTGATTTTTTTGCGCCACAGCTCATTTTCGCGATAAAAAGTCTCTTCTATTTTCAAAAAACGATGATTCTGCTCAAATACATGGTATTTATAGGGTAATTCTTCATCGATACGTAAATCGCCGTTAATACATTTATCATCCAACCAAAACATTAGTTGAAATGTATAGGGCGTATTATTAATGAATTGATAATCCAGATAATTATATAATATAGTAGCGCCGCTGCCAAAAGGAACGACCCGACCTTCATCGGGAAAAGGGTCATAGCTATGATGGTGGCGTTCCGTTACGGTGAGCGGGCTGTGCAAACATAGCCAGTGGATCAAGTTGGCGATTTGACAAATACCGCCGCCTATGCCGGCTTTCGCTTCGCCGTTAGAAAGCATCATGCCATTAAGATACCCTTTACGTTTGCTGGGTTTTCCTGTTAAATAACAATAAGAGAATGTTTCTTGGGGGCGAATCAGTAAACCGTTGATTTTTTTCAATGCCAGTTTAAGGTTGGTAGCTTTATTATATTGCAAGGATAAATCGCTAACGCCTAATTTACGTATTAGCACCGATTGATGCTTATATACTCTATAAGGAAGCTTATTATAAGAAATGGTTTTTGCAAATTTTTGACCGCCAAACCACCATTTTAGCCGCCTTGCTGAACAACGAACACCTACAATAAGTGTATAAAACAAAGGGTTTATACTGGAAATTGGCCTTCTCATGATACTCCTCCTCATATATTAGCAAGTATTTGGAATTAGTATCATTATATCATTTAATAAATAAACTGTCCACAATGCTGAAATTTCATTTTCAACTGTTAACTAATTATTGGGAGGTATTATGCTATTTGACAGTCATGCGCATTTAAATGATAGAAAGCTTTATGGTGATTTAGAGGGTGTTTTAACACGTGCGGCAGAATGCGGAGTAACGCGTATTTTGAATTGCGGGGCAGATTGGCCTTCTTCTTTGATGAGTGTACGCTTGGCTGAAAAGTATCGCGGCCAAATTTATGCGGCGGTGGGAGTGCACCCTCACGACGCTAAAACTTTAACAGATGAAATGCTACAAAAACTGCTGCAGCTGGCCAAAGCGCCGGAAGTAGTGGCTTTTGGAGAAATAGGGCTGGATTATTATCGCGATCTTTCTCCCCGTCCTTTGCAGCAAAGCGCTTTCATTGCCCAGATAGCTGCAGCAAAATTAGGAAAAAAGCCCATAATCATCCATGACCGCGATGCGCATGGCGATATTTTACGCCTTGTTCGTCAGGAACGGGCAGGGGAGAATGGCGGGGTGTTTCATTGCTTTTCCGGTAGTTGGGAAATGGCTAAAGAATGCCTGAATCTGGGATTTATGATTTCTTTCGCCGGACCGCTCACTTATACCAATGCGCCAAAACTTCGGGAGGTGGCAGCGAAGGTACCGCTGGATATGATGCTGATAGAAACAGATGCGCCGTATCTTAGCCCGCATCCTTATCGCGGAAAAATCAATGAACCGGCGCGCGTTTGTTTAACAGCAGCTGTTTTAGCAGAAATACGCGGTTTAAGCATTGAAGAAACAGCAGATTTTACTGTTTCAAATACTTGCCGCCTCTTCAATATAAAACAGTAAAAGGCCAGCTATAATAGCAGAAACTTGACAAAAAGCCTGCTATGTTATAAAATTAATATCCAATCATATGCAAGGGATATTATGGCTATGACGAAAGCAAAAGGCGTTTGGATATGTCCAACCGTATTGGGGGAAGTTGCGGAAGCTACCGTAGTAGCGGCGCCGCTGGCCCCCAAACAGCCTTCCCCACAGATATCAGCCCAAAAGAGTAATCGCAAAGCGCAACCTTTTCTTACGGTAGCTTTGGGTGTTTGCTGTTCTTTAATGATAGGCTTGATCGGTTTGCATACCAATATACTTACATTACCTTTACCGCCCCTTATTGAAACAGTTAGCGCCAGTCAGATTTTTCCTGATGAAGGCTCTTTCGCAACGGTAATGACCGGCGGCAGGGATTTTGTACGTGATCTTGCTACGGCGCAGGCTATACCCATAGATATCGGTAAGGCGGAGCAGGATGCAGATGTAGAACAGATTCTTTTACCTGAGGAAGAGCTAACCGAAAATAATGCCGATATTGCCGCATATATTGATGAATTAGCAACAATGGTTGCCCAGCCGGAAAGAGCTTTCGAGGAACAGCCGGTTCTGGCAAGCCGCAGTGGCGGCAATGCCTATGCGGGAGAAATCACCGTGGGTGAGCAAAATTATATGTATACTCGCCGGCTTTCTATGGAATCTACAGCCTATACCTGGACAGGTAACAGAACCGCTACAGGTACCTGGCCCAGAGTACCTACAGAGGAACACCCCGGTACTATCGCTGTTGATCCTCAAATTATACCCTTAGGCAGCAAGCTTTTTGTAGATGGCTACGGTTTGGGTATAGCGGAAGATACCGGCGGTTTGATCAACGGTAATATTATAGACGTTTATTTTAATACCCGCTATGAATGTATAATGTGGGGCCGTAAATATGGTGTAACAGTATATATATTAAAATAAACCCGGCTATGAAAGCAGATTTTTATAGATACCAGATTAATGGTGAATGTATTCATGCAACCCATTGCTTCGGCGCCTATGGTCAGACGCTTATTACAGGAAATGAATTTAAGCCCCAATAAATTATTGGGGCAGAATTTTTTAATATGTGAAAAAACGGCGCAAAGAATTGTGCAGGCGGCTAAAATCAACAAAGAAGATAATGTAGTGGAAATAGGTCCCGGTTTGGGCGCTTTAAGCGAGCATATGGCAAAAAGCGCCGGATATTTGGGTTTACTTGAAATAGATATGCGGTTGCATTCCCATTTATACCGCTTATTTGCCGACAATAAGCTGGTAGAAGTTATGCAGGGCGATGCCTTAAGCTTTGATTATATTTTATATGCAAAAAATAAATGCTGGGAAGATTATTTGCTTGTGGCAAATTTGCCATATAGTATCACTACACCGCTTCTGCAGTATATATTGCTTAAAGGTGGCCCTTGGCGCAGCCTGACTTTGATGATGCAGAAGGAATTCGCATATAAGCTATTGCCGCTTTCCGGTAAAGCGGCTGCCTCGCCCCTTGCTCTACTTATGCAGTATTATGGTAATATTAATGAGCTTTTTGCGGTGAGTAAAGAATGTTTTTACCCGAGGCCGCAGGTGGAATCTATAGTTATACAAATAACCCGGCATAAACAGGCGCTTTTTGCTGTAAAAAATGAAGAACAGTTTACGGGTTTTTTAAAAGCGGCTTTCAGTCACCGGCGCAAGACATTGTTAAATAGCCTCTGTATTTCTATGGGTCAAGACGCCGCTTGGTGGCGAGAGGTATTTAATTCATGCGGGTTAGGGGAGAATAAGCGGGCGGAACAACTTACACTAGCGGAGTATGTTTACTTATTTACTACATATGAAAGGCAGCTAATATGATAAAACTAATATCTTGGAATGTTAATGGCGTACGCGCCGCCTTAAAAAAAGGGGCAATGGAAAGTTTAAACATCCTTAAACCGGATATTCTCTGCCTGCAAGAGCTGAAAGCCAAGCAGGAGCAAATACCGCAGGAACTAATGAATTGGGAAGGTTATACCCCTTATGTTTTTTCCGCCGAGCGCCCCGGTTATAGCGGTGTTGCTGTATTCAGCCGCCGCCCGGCGGAAAATGTGCAGTATGGCATGGGTATAGAGCGCTATGATATAGAAGGGCGCTCGCTATTACTTGAGTTTCCGCAGTTTTTGCTGTTTAATTGTTACTACCCTAATGGCGGTCAAAGCCCGGAACGCTTACAGTTTAAAATGGATTTTTATGACGATATGCTGCAGTGGGCCCAAAGTGCCCATAAGCCGCTGATTATTTGCGGAGATGTGAATACTGCTCATAAGGAAATAGACTTAGCCCGCCCTAAGGAAAATGAAAAACACACCGGCTTTTTGCCCATGGAACGCGCTTGGATAGATAAACTGGTGGAAGCGGGCTTTATCGATACTTTTCGTCTCTTTCATGAAAATGGCGGTCATTATAGCTGGTGGGACATGAAAACACGCGCCCGAGAGCGCGATGTGGGCTGGCGTATAGATTACTTTTTTATTTCCGAAATATTAAAACCACATGTTTGCGATGCTTATATATTGCCCAAGGTATATGGTTCCGATCATTGCCCGGTAGTTTTAGAGTTGGAGTTTTAGTAAAACAGTATTCCCCGTTTGGCGCGGGGAATACTGTTTTGTTTTTTATTCCTTTGCTAATTCTACCCTATGATAAACTTTTTTACCTTTACGTAATAAGATATAACCGTCTTTGAAAGCCGTTTCATCTATGAACAGGCCAATATCTGGTACGCGTTCATTGCTTAAATAAATACCGCCTTCGCTAATCAAGCGGCGGCCTTCGCTTTTACTGGAGATCAGCCGGGCAGCTAATAGTAAAGATAAAATATCCATGCCTAAGCCAAATTCCCGGCGCGTTATAAGTGTTGCCGGCATATTGTAAGTATCCTGATTCCCGCCGAAAAGCGCGCGCGCGGCGGCTTGGGCATTTTGCGCATCTTCTGTGCTATGTACCAGTTGGGTTAGTTCATAAGCTAGTTTTGTTTTAGCTACGTTGATATCGGCGTCTGCCGCGGTCAATTCCCGCACTTCTGTCATGGGCAAAAAGGTTAAGAGGCTAAGGCTATTATAAACATCTGCGTCATCGATATTACGCCAGTATTGATAGAATTCATAAGGTGTGGTTTTTTCTCTATCCAGCCATAAAGCGCCTTTTTCCGTTTTACCCATTTTCTGGCCGGTGCTGGTTAAAAGCAGTTTTACTGTTAAGGCATAAGCGCTGGCGCCTTCAACACGGCGTATCAGGTCTGCTCCGGCTAAAATATTAGACCATTGATCATTACCGCCCATTTGTATTACCGCCTTATGGCGGCGATAAAGTTCAAGAAAATCGTAAGCCTGCATCAGCATATAATTAAACTCTAAAAAAGTTAAGCCCACTTCCATACGGCGTTTGAAACATTCGGCAGTTAGCATACGGTTGACCGAAAACATATGTCCGTAATCGCGCAGAAATTCTATATAATTAAGATAACGAAGCCAATCTGCATTATTTTCCATAATAGCGCCGTCCGCACCGTCGAAATTGAGAAAACGTGTAAATTGTTTTTTAATAAGCGCACAATTGGCGTCTATCTGTTCTACGCTCATTATCTGACGTAAATCGCTGCGCCCGGAAGGGTCTCCTACCATGGTGGTGCCGCCGCCCATGAGGGCTATGGGCCGGTGCCCGGCTTTTTGCAAATGCATCATCAAGAGTATCGGTATAAAATGGCCCACATGAAGGCTATCTGCCGTAGGGTCGAAGCCAATATAAAAAGTTACCGGCGGATGCGCGAGTAGTTCCCGTACCTCCTGCTCATTGCTGGTTTGTTCAATAAAGCCGCGCTCGATCAAAACATCATAGATATTTTCCATAAACAACCTCCTTATCGCTACTATTTATAATAGGGGGCAGCGGTGTTTTTGTCAAGTGATTAAATATATCATTGATTTTATCTTGGAAATTTTCTATAATACTGATAGAATGGTAATAAGGTTTACAGCTAAATGAAATTATAGGAGTGATATCTGTGCAATACGCATATTTAGGAAACAGCGGGCTTAAGGTAAGTGAGTTCTGTTTGGGCGCTTTGCCCATGGGGCCTTTGCAGAGCAATATCAGTGTGGAGGCGGGCGGGCGTATTATACGCTTGGCTTTAGAAAATGAGGTGAATTTTATCGATACAGCGCAATTATATAAAACGTATCCTCATATTAAAGCCGCGCTTAAGGATTATAGCGAACAGGTGATCATCAACAGTAAATCTACGGCTGCTACTTATGAAGACATGGAAGCGGCTATTTTAGAAGCCCTGCGAGAGCTGGGCAGGGATGATATAGATATGTTTTTACTGCATGCGGCCCGTGTTCAGCCCGATGTATTTGAAATACGGGCGGGTGCTTGGGAATGTTTACAGGAGTATAAACAAAAGGGTTATATTCATTCTATCGGCATTGCTACCCATAATGTTACAACTGTTGCGGCTGCCGCCAGCCTAGCGGAAGTGGATATTATTTTTCCTCTGATAAACTATAAAGGCTTAGGTATACTGGAAGGTAATAGAGAAACGATGCTGGCTGCTATAGCTAAAGCTGCTGGCGCGGGCAAAGGGCTTTATGCAATGAAAGCGCTGGCCGGCGGCGCTTTATTGAGTGAATTGCCACAAGCCTTAGAATTTACGCGCAATGTGCCAGGAATTGCTGCGGTAGCCTTAGGCGTAACCACGGAAGCGGAATTATTGATGGATCTTAAGCTGTTTAATGGCCAGGATTTAAGTGAAGAGGAATTGGCTACCCTAAAGAATAATAAGCAATTGATTTTTATGTCTTTTTGCCGCGGTTGTGGCGCCTGTGCTAAAGCTTGTGTAAACAGCGCCATTACCATGGTAGAAGGCAGACCTCAAGCGGATAAGGAAAAATGTGTGCTTTGCGGTTATTGTACGCCACATTGCCCGGAATTTGCCATTCGCTTAAAATAGTTTTTCTAAGAGTTTATGGTGGAGGTTTATCATGATATCCAGATATACATTGCCGGAAATGGGCAAGGTGTGGAGCGATGAAAATACTTTTCAACTTATGCTGGATGTAGAGGTGGCTGCTGCAGAAGCCATGGCTGATATCGGCTTAATGCCTAAAGAAGCTTTAGTGGCAATTAAGCATAATGCTTTGTCGGCTTTTGCCAATATTGAAAAAGTTGATGATATTGCCGGTCAAAATCTTAGCTATTTTCTACGCCTAATGAGTGAGCAATTGGGGGAAGCCGCCAAATATCTGCATGTGGGTTTAACTGCTTCCGATATTTTAGATACGGTACTTGCCTTGCAAATGAAACAGGCCGTAGCTTTGTTGCAGGGACGCTTATTGCAATTACGCTTGCTCTTAGTTGAGATAGCCAATAAATATAAATATACCCTGATGATCGGCCGCACTCACGGCGCTCATGCAGAACCCACGACTTTTGGTTTAAAAATGGCTATGTGGGTAAAAGAAATAGATCGTTCCCTAACCCGCCTGCAAAATGCCCACGATGTGATCAATGTAGGCAAATTATCCGGCGCAGTGGGCACTTTTGCCAATGTAGACCCGCGAGTTGAAACTTATGCTTGTAGGTTACTTGGTTTGCACCCTGCATATGTTACCACCCAAACCCTGCAACGAGATCGCCATGCTGAATTGATAACAATTTTGGCCATCATAGGTTCCAGCCTGGATAAATTTGCCACGGAAATTCGCAATTTGCAACGCACAGAGATTTCCGAAGTGGAGGAAAAGCTGCCGCCGGGCTTGCGCAGTTCCATTACGATGCCGCATAAACGTAACCCCATTTTATGCGAAAGAATCTCGGGTTTATCGCGGCTGCTTCGCGGCTATGTCACCAGCTCCTTGGAAAATATAGTGCTCTGGCATGAGCGGGATTTAGCGCATTCCACCACCGAAAATATCATTATTCCTGATACCTGTATTATATTGGATTATATGCTGCAAATCTTTACCCAGATCATGGAAGGGTTGGCGGTGTTTCCAGATAATATGCGGAAAAACTTAGATAAATCATTGGGGCTGATTTTTTCTCAACGGGTTTTGCTGGCTCTTTTGGCAAAGGGCGTAGAACGCGAAACTGCATATGAATGGGTGCAGCGCAATGCCCAAATTGCCTGGGAACAACAAGCGGATTTTCAGTATTTGCTATTGCAAGATACAGATATTCCCTCTATCTTAAGCCGGGAAGAAATAGCCGAGCTTTTCGATTATGAATATCATATCAGAAACATCGATTTTATTTTTGAGCGTGCCGACATCTAATCTTTTTTATTTTCTACCATATTAAAGCTATAAAAAATTATTGCAAAGTAGAAATATATGTTTTATAATACTAATGAAGCGTTTTTATAAAATTATTATATTTTTTGGGGAGGGGAAAATAATGTTTGTGAGTAAATCGAAATCGGAAGCTGTGGATGAACTGTTTCAAGCTATTATGCTGCTGCAAACGGAAGAAGAGTGTTATCGTTTTTTTGAAGATTTATCAACTATACCGGAAATCAAATCATTGGCCCAACGCTTACAGGTGGCAAAAATGCTGGTGAATAAGGAGACTTATACAGCAATTTCTGATAAAACTGGCGCCAGTACCGCTACAATAAGCAGGGTAAAGAGCGCTCTGTTCTATGGGGCGGACGGTTATAAACTGATATTTCAGAAAATCAATCAAGACTAAATAAAATGTATACACAAATTAAGTAAAATACGAAATAAAGTGTGAGAATGGGTTTTTCTTGGTTTTATCTATTCACTAACGCGGGCTTTGCCCGCAAGATGCCAAATGCCAGAGGAAAGAGGCCAGAGGAAAGAGTGTTAAGAAAAACGTGACGACGCTTTAGCAAGTGCATTTGCTGAGATTTTGCATAGCAAAAGTCGGCAAGGTTAAAGACGCTTTTTCCTGATTAAAAACCGCTCCAAACTTCTTGTTATTTATTGTAGTTTTTGGGGACTAAGTGACTAAAGCGGCTTTCAGCCGCAAGTGTTGAGTGTTGAATGTTGAGTTGTAGAAGTTTTCGCGTAGCGAAAACTGTTAAAACAAAAATATGCAGCTTAACGGCTTAAACAACGTATTTTTTTAAAAGTTGTTTCAGGGTAAGTGACTAATATTGGCTTTGCCTATATTAGTGAGTTTGCATTTAATGGCGGCTTCAAAGCCGCCATTAAAGTAATTTAAAGATATTTGTTGATAAATAATAAGCGATATACTATAATAAAACAAATGCTTTATTAAAAAACTTATTTAGGGAGGTTTTTGTTTTATGGAAAGAACGCGCATCGAAAAAGTTGCCCAAGAAATAACCAAGGCAGGTTTGGGAGGTTTGCTGGTTTGCCCTTCGGAAGAATTGCTGTTTTTAACTGGTTTTACTCCTATGCAATGTGAACGTTTCCAAGGTCTGTTTATTACCGCTAGCGGCAGTTGTTTTTATGTGTGCAACTTGCTTTATAAAGGCGAGGTCGAAAATGCCTTCGCCGGAGCTTTCCCTGTTTATACCTGGATGGATGGGGAATCGATGACGGAAACTGTGGGCCGGGTTTTGAATGAATACGGCCTTAGCGGCGCAACTTTAGGTACAAATAGCAGCGCCCAAGCCTTCAATGTTTTGGATATTGCAGCCGATTGCGGGGTCAGTTTTGTTAATGGCCTGGCTGTACTGGAGGAAGCCCGTATTATTAAAAACGAAGAAGAAAAAGAAGATTTACGACGGGCAGCCCGTATAGCAGATGATGTATTCACACAAGTATTGTCATTTATTAAACCAGGCTTAAAAGAATTAGATATTTTTAATTTCCTAATTTCTAAGATGACGGAAGCCGGCGGAGATAAAGCCTGGGCTATTGTGGCTTCCGGACCTAATTCAAGTTATCCTCACTATCATGGCGTAAGCAGGGTCATAGAAGAGCAAGATATGATGATTTTAGATTTCGGCTGCACTGTAAACGGTATGTTTTCAGATATGTCCAGAACAGTATTTGTAGGCGATATAACAGAAAAACAAAAAGAGATCTACGCTATTGTACGTAAATCTAATGAAGCCGGCGAAGCGGCGGCAATAACAGGCGCTTATGTTCCGGATGTAGATAAAGCTTCGCGCGATATCATCGATGAGGCTGGATATAAAGAATGTTTTGTTAACCGTTTAGGACATGGTATCGGCTATATGATACATGAAGGTCCGGACATTAAAAAGAGTAATCGCCGTAATTTAGAGCCCGGTATGGCTTTTTCCATAGAGCCTGGCATCTATATCGCCGGCGATATAGGCATGCGTATTGAAAATATTGTACTTACTACAGAAGACGGTAATGAAATACTTAATCATTCAACAAAAGATATTATCATAATCAAAAACTAACTGATAGCGCAGGTAGCGTTTTATGCTTTTAACTTTGGATTGTGGGAATACTCAAGTTGTAGCTGGGGTTTATGATGAGGATAAACTGCTTTGTCATTGGCGCTTAGCCAGCGATATTCAGCGCACAGAGGATGAATACCTGGTTTTGCTACAAAACCTGCTCTTAACAGAATGTTTAGATTCAAGCGACATAGAGGATATCATAATAGGTTCCGTAAACCCGGATATAGAGTGGGTATTGCAAAAACTGGGGCGCAAGCATTTTAAGCTTGAACCTCTATGCGTTGATAGCTTTTGCGACAGCGGCTTGACCATATTATTGACCGAGCCACAGGAATTGGGGGCAGACCGTATTGCTAATGCGGTAGCTGCGCATCATCTATACGGCGGGGGTGTGATAGTGGTTGATTTTGGCACTGCCACAACTTT
>WRKD01000207.1 GCA_009778255.1 Bacillota bacterium | reverse complement strand
AAGCAAAGGCCAGACAAATGCCTACGGCAAAACCACTGGTATGCACGTAGCTATTGCTCGCGATGATACATCGCGGCACTAGCTCAGAGAGTGTTGAGTTATGGAAGTTTTCGCGTAGCGAAAACTGTTAAACAAAAATATGCAGCTTAACGGCTTAAACAACTTGTTTTTTAAAAGTTGTTGGAGAGTAAGTGACTAATATATTTCATACGCAAACAATCGTATTACTTTGCTAAGTTTTATTGCCATTAATTAGACTTACCTCTATTTAGGGAAGTCTTTTTTATGGATAATGCGGGGTGTAATTAATAATTGTATATTGCTTGTCTTGTAATATACTATATGTTATAATTAAGCAATCAATTAAGAGCGCCTCGATTTACTCCGAATTGCCAGATCCGCCAGCAATTTTTTCGTCTAGCAAGGCGGAGGAGCTGAAGCGTAGCCTAAAGAGACGTGAAGCGACGGTAATACAGTCTAGGCGTAAAAAGGGCAGCGAAGATGGTGATGAGCGAGTATTAAAGGTGTCCTTAAAGAATAATTATAAAAATTGCATGGAGGTAATAGCATGAAAATCTTGGTTTTAAACAGTGGCAGTTCTTCTTTAAAGTATCAGTTGTTTGATATGGAAGATGAAAGTGTAATGGCAAAGGGCTTGGTAGAAAAAATTGGTTTGCCCGGTTCTGTATTAAACCATAAAGTAAGTGGAGGCGAAAAAATTGTTATTGATGCAGATATCCCTAGCCATGCTGTTGCTATAGAAATGGTCACAACGGTGCTTACTGATGCCGAGCATGGTGTAATAGCCAGCATGAGCGAGATCAATGCCGTGGGCCATCGCACTATTCATGGAGGCGCCATTTCAAGTTCCTGCCTTATTACTTCAGAGGTAATTGCGGAAATGGAAAGGCTTGTAGAATTAGCGCCGTTGCATAATCCCCCCGCAATATTGGGGATAAAGGCTTGCGCTGAAAAGATGCCCAATATACCAATGGCAGGAGTATTCGATACAGCATTTCATCAATCTATGCCACCTGTATCTTATATATATGGCTTACCTTACGATTATTATGAGAAGTATCAATTGCGCCGTTATGGTTTCCATGGTACCTCTCACCGTTATGTGGCGGCACGCGCCCAGCAATTGCTGGGAAACCCGCCGGAAAGCAAAATAATTACCTGTCATTTAGGCAATGGTTCTTCGGTTTGTGCGGTACTTAACGGTTTATCTTATGATACCTCGATGGGCTTTACTCCTCTGGAAGGGCTAATGATGGGTACGCGTTCCGGTGATATAGACCCGGCAATTGTTACTTTCCTTATGGATAAGGAAAATCTAACTCCTGAAGAAATGAATACAATATTAAACAAGAAATCTGGCTTAGCCGGTATTTCCGGTGTTAGCAGCGATATGCGTTATATTGAAGAGGCGGCTTTGCAAGGGAATGAACGTGCTAAATTAGCTTTAGATGTCTTTGCGCGTGGAGTTGTTCGTTATATTGGCGCTTATGCCGCCGAAATGAATGGAGTAGATGCACTTGTTTTCACGGCAGGAATTGGTGAAAATGGCACAGCAATGAGAGAAGCCATATGTGCAAATTTAAGCTATTTGGGTTTTGCCCTAGATAAAGAAGCTAATGCGCAACGTGGTGTGGAGATTTGTATTAGTACCCAATCATCTAAATTAAAAGCATTTGTTATTCCCACTAATGAAGAGCTGATGATAGCACGCGATACTTTAGAGTTAATAGAATAATTATTAATTGTTCTTGACATCTTGGGTTAAGGCCTGTATAATGGTGAAGTGAATTGGGAGTATATACTATGTTGCAACTGGAACTGGGCCGTCTTAAACATGACTTAGGTTATTGTATGCCGTTTAAGATAAACACAGATGTTGATCCCACTATTTACGGTTACAGAGAAATCTTACTTTGCGCGCCCGTATCTCTTAGTGGTTTGGCAGAAAATATTGCCGGAGAAATGCATATTACAGGGCAACTTACTGCTAATCTTATTATTTGCTGCAGCCGCTGTGGAGCAGAATTTCCTTTGTTTATGGTTCTGCCTTTTCAGGAAATATACAGCAGTCAAGATGTATTAGCGGATGCAGCGGGTGTGCAAGATAAACATTCTTTTTCCGGCACGAACATCGATTTAACTCCCGAGGCTTTACGGAATATATTTGCTGAATTGCCCATGAAGCCTTTATGCCGGGAGGATTGTAAAGGTTTATGTGGTATATGTGGAGCAAAACTAAATGAGGAAAAATGTTCTTGTTCTACAATGGAAACAGATTCACGCTGGGAGATTTTGCGTGTTCTATTGAATGACCATACAGGGAAAGGGGTGTAAACAATGGGTGTGCCAAAGGGAAAAACCTCCAAAGCCAACAGAAGGATGAACCGGGCCGCGCGCTATACTTTAGACGGGCCTACCATGAATACTTGCCCACAATGCCACGGGCTAAAACAGCCGCATCATGTTTGCCCGGTTTGCGGTTATTACAAAGACCGTACGGCAGTGCAAATTGGTGAATAGAAGGTTATAAATATATGGCCATCTCAGGGGAGATGGTCATATATTATAAATACTCTATGATAGTTGGAGGCTAAGCAATTGCGCAATGTGTTTTTTATTGGTCTGGTCAGCTTCTTTACCGATATCAGCACGGAAATGGTGTATCCTTTATTACCGCTGTATCTTGCCAATGCTTTTGGCGCTACCCCGGCTTTAGTGGGGCTGATAGAAGGTATTGCAGAAAGTTTGGCTAGTCTGCTCAAAGTATATGGCGGCTATATAGCAGATCGCTTCCAGAAAAAAAAAGCTTTAGCTTTTGCCGGTTATGCTACCGGTATTGTATATAAACTGGCGCTATTGCTAGCCACTTCTTGGCTGGGGGTGCTTTTTGCCCGCATTATAGATCGCATGGGCAAGGGCATTCGTACCGCTCCCCGTGATGTTTTAGTAAGCGAAAGCGCTAATAAAAATGGTATGGGCAAAGCTTTTGGCTTACACAAATCTCTGGATATGGCCGGTGCTGCTTTGGGAATACTGTTTACATATTATTTACTGCGAGGCAGAATTGTTTATGAATATAAAAGCCTTTTTTTGTTTTCTATTATTCCGGCAATAATAGGTTTGGTGATGTTCATATTTATTAAAGAAAAAAAAGTTGATAAACGTGAGATAGTTGAAAAGCCAAGATTTTCTTTAAGCAGTTATCAAAAACTTGATAGCCAGTTAAAGCTGTATTTGTTAGTAGTTTTGCTATTTACTTTAGGTAATTCTTCCAATGCTTTTTTACTTTTAAAAGCAAAGTCTCTGGGTTTTAGTGATTCTTCTGTAATAATGCTCTATTTTATATACAATGCCGTTGCCGCTCTTTTTTCTTTTCCATTAGGCCGCCTTTCGGATCTGGTGGGAAGAAAAAGACTATTAGTTTGTGGTTATTTGGTGTTTGCTGCAGTATATTTTGGTTTTGCTATGGCTTTTAATCAGGCTATTATTTATACGATGTTTGTGCTTTTTGGCCTTTACACTGCCATGATCACCGGCGTAGAGCGAGCTTTTGTGGCAGAAATATCACCGCAGGCTTTAAAAGGTACAATGCTAGGTTTGCAAGCTACTATAGCCGGTATAGCTTTACTTCCAGCCAGTGTGATAACAGGGTTGTTATGGAATGCTTTTGGCTCTACTATACCTTTTCTTTATGGAGCTGTGCTATCGCTTGCAGCTGCTTTGATTCTGGCATTATTTATGAAGAATGACATACACATTAAAAGCGCTTGACAAGGAGGTGTATATATCCTATAATTATTGTATGAACAAGATCAACGGGGCGTAGCTCAGTTTGGCTAGAGCGCTACCTTGGGGTGGTAGAGGCCGCACGTTCAAGTCGTGTCGCTCCGACCAGTATAAAAGACCAGCTATCTGTACTGATAGCTGTCTTTTTTGTGTAACTTTTTGTTGCGCAAAATAGTCAAAAACTGCGTAAAATGCAAGTAAATTTTGGTAAAATGCAGGTTAAAATTTAAAGGAATTAGCCGTTTTGGCACAGGTTATTCTTTTTCATTTGATCTCTTGATATAATAACATAATAACTTTAATATTTAGAAAAGTAAGACTTGACTTTTATGTTTATTTTTATTCAATTTTATGATATAATATGCAAAAATTATTGTTTTTATTCAGTTATTGCCTTGACAAGTATATTATGGTGTAATATACTACAAACAGTTGTAATATTTTAAGTTTAATACTCACTGTTGCCGATTATCACAGGAAAGGATGATGAATATGATTTCCAGTCAGCAGATAATTGAGAAAACATTACGATTAGGGGCGCATAATTACCACCCTAAGGAAGTGGTAGTGGAGCGAGCGGAAGGCGCTATTGTTTATGATCCTGAGGGCCGCCGCTATTTCGATATGCTCTCTGCCTATTCGGCCTTAAATTTTGGACACCGTCACCCGGAAATAGTAGCTGAAGCTAAAAATCAATTAGATAAAGTTACTTTAACTTCCCGTGCTTTTCATAATGCGGTTTTAGGAGATTTCTTTGAAAAGCTTTGCGAAGTAACGGGCAAGAATATGATTTTACCTATGAACACAGGCGCAGAAGCTGTAGAAACAGCGATGAAAACAGCGCGGCGTTGGGGTGTAGAAAAAAAAGGCGTAGCAGATGGCGAACAGGAAATTATCGTGTGCGAAAACAATTTTCATGGTCGCACTATAACCATTATTTCTATGAGTACCGACCCATCGGCACGACGCGCATATGGCCCATTTACGCCCGGGTTTAAAGTTATAAAATATGGAGATGAATTAGCTTTAGAAGCTGCTATAACAGAGAATACCGTAGCTTTTTTAATGGAACCAATACAAGGTGAAGCCGGAGTATTGATACCCCCCGAAGGATATCTGCGCGCAGTGCGGGAAATTTGTACTAAGCATAATATACTCTTCATAGCAGATGAAGTACAAACAGGCTTTGCCCGTACGGGCAAAATGTTTGCCTGTCAACATGAAAATGTTGTTCCGGATATATATGTGCTCGGTAAAGCTTTAGGCGGCGGTATTATGCCTATTTCGGCGATAGCCGCCGATAAAGATATTTTGCAAGTCTTTGAACCAGGTTCTCATGGTTCAACTTTCGGGGGGAATCCACTAGCCTGTGCGGTGGCTATAAAATCTTTAGAAATACTGGAACGCGATAATTATGCAGAAATGTCTGCACAAAAAGGCGCCTATTTTGTAGATAAGTTACGGCAAATCAAAAATGATGAAATCATGGAAATTCGTGGTAAGGGCTTGTTGATTGGCATGGAATTTTCTTGTGATGCGGCGCCCTATGTGAAAAAGCTAATTAGCGCCGGGGTATTAGCCAAAGAGACCCATGAACACACCATTCGTCTAGCGCCGCCCATAATTATAACTTATGAGCAAATAGATGAAGCTTATGCCATAATATCTCAAGTACTAAACAAATAAGGAAGGAGTTTAAGTATGGCTATTAGTTTAAAAGGAAAGAGCTTTTTAACTTTGATGGATTTAACTCCGGAAGAAATACGTTATTTATTAGACCTATCTCATGATTTAAAAGCGAAAAAAAGGGCCGGTATTTTAGGAGAAACTTTAAAAGGCAAGAATATTGTTTTACTTTTTGAAAAAAATTCTACCCGTACACGTTGCGCTTTTGAAGTAGCAGCGCTTGATGAAGGTGCACATGTGACATTTTTAGATTCAGGAAGTTCGCAGATGGGAAAGAAGGAATCGCTTACAGATACCGCTAAGGTGTTAGGCCGCTATTACGACGGTATTGAGTATCGGGGCTTTAAGCAACAAGTGGTGGAAGATTTAGCCCGTTTTTCCGGTGTGCCGGTGTTCAATGGGCTTACCGATGTCGATCATCCAACACAAGTATTAGCCGATTTACTCACTATAGAGGAACATGTGCCAAAGCCGCTTAACAAATGTAAAGTTGTATTCTGCGGCGATATCCGCAACAATATGGCCTATGCTTGGATGTACGGTTGTGCAAAAATGGGTATGCATTTCGTTGCTTATGGTCCTAAAGAAATGGAAGTGGATGAACAGGTAATTAATCGCGCCTTAGAAACTGCCAAAATAACAGGCGCGGTTATAGAAGTTTGTCATACACCAGATTGTTTAAAAGGCGCGGATGTACTATATAGTGATGTCTGGGCTTCCATGGGGGAAGAAGCGCAAATACCAGAACGTGTGCGAGCGCTTACGCCATACCGCGTCACTATGGAAACATTAACAGCAACAGAAAACCCGGATATAATATTCCTGCATTGTTTGCCCAGTTTTCATAATTTTGAAACAACCATGGCTGCCAGCCAAAAAGAATTGGGCTACGATATTCGTGAAGTAACGGATGAGGTTTTTAGCAGCCGCTATTCTAAGGTGTTCGACGAGGCGGAGAATCGCATGCATACCATTAAAGCTGTATTAGTAGCTACTATGTCTTAAACAAAAAGTTATATAGACTAATAATGTCCGGCGCCAGTTTTTGGCCGTTAATTATTCTGATTATGGGAGGATAAAAAATGGGAGAGTGCAAAGGGCGTATAGTAATCGCTTTAGGTGGCAATGCTTTACAAGATAGCAAGGGGCCGGCAACAGCAGAAGCCCAGTTGGAAGTGGTTAAAAAGACTTGCAGTTTTATTGGGGAAATTGTAAAGCAAGATTATGAGATTGCTATAGTTCATGGTAATGGTCCACAGGTTGGAAGAATGGTCTTGGCTTCTGAGGCGGCTAAGAATGTTACGCCGGCTCTGCCCTTCGATGTTTGCGGCGCTATGAGCCAGGGCTATATAGGGTATCATATACAACAAGCAATGCGTGAGATTTTGCGGGAAATTGGCAAAGGCTATATTCCTGTGGTAACTCTTGTAACACAGATGGTGGTAGATAAAAACGATCCTGGTTTTGCAGCCCCCAGTAAACCTATAGGCCCATTCTATAATGCTGAGGAAGCGCAAAGTATTGCTGCAGAAACCGGCTATGTAATGAAAGAAGACGCAGGCCGTGGTTGGAGGCGCGTGGTAGCTTCACCTTTGCCGGCGAGAATTATTGAAGTGGGTTCTATACGGCGGCTGTGGGATACTACAATCGTTATTGCCTGCGGTGGCGGCGGTATTCCGGTGATAGAATTGGACGATGGCAATATTGAAGGTGTAGCCGCAGTTATAGATAAGGATTTTGCAGCCGAATTATTGGCGGAAGAGGTGTCTGCAGATACTTTGATGATTCTTACCGAGGTGGAAAAGGTTTGTTTAAACTATAATAAACCTAATCAGCAAGCTATAGATCATATGACCTTGGAGGAGGCGGAAGCTTATATTGCAAAAGGACATTTCGCCCCGGGGAGCATGCTACCAAAAGTACAGGCAGGAATGAAGTTTGCTAAGAGTGGCCATGCCAAAAAAGCTATAATCACCTCACTATATAAAGCGGTAGATGCGCTGGAAGGAAAAACCGGCACAGTTATCACCTTGGAATAGAAATACACAATTGCAGTAAAAAGCCGGGCTATTCGACCCGGCTTTTTTATTAGAGCGCCATTAATTACTCCGAATTGCAGAAAAGATGGTGATGAGGAGTATGTAGAGGCGCCATTAATATTACTATAGGGCGGCTAAGTTTATAACCGGAAGATATACCCCAGCGCCCTGCTGTAGCAAAAATACATTTCCGCTTGTTATATTCACCGCTATAAGATATAATGTTTACGATAAATGCCCAATAAACAGTTTAGAATTATAGCCGAAGAGGTGAAAATATGGAGCTTATTCTTTATAATGGCATAATACATACCATGAAAGATGATGAAATTGTTAGCGCCTTGGCTATAGATAATGGCCTAATTGCCGCAAGCGGCGACGATTGTGAGATTTTTGCCTTAAAAACAGCGAATACAAAATTAGTAGATTTGCAGCGGAAACTGGTTATTCCTGGTTTTAACGATTCTCATATGCATATTCTTGCTTACGGATTGAATAAAAGAAGGCTGGAGGTGGGCGGTTGCAAAACTATACAGGAAATCATTAGTAAGGCCCGTGCATATATTGAAAAAAACCAAAAGCTTAAGCTGATTATAGGCCGTGGTTGGAATCAGGATCATTTGCCAGGCCGTCTTTTTCCTTCTAAGCAAGATCTTGACGAAATTTCTCGCGAAATTCCCCTAATCCTCTATAGGGTTTGCGGGCATAGTGCTGTGATAAATACCAAGGCCATGGAAGCTTTTAATATTGATGAAAACACCATGCCCCCCCTAGGCGGAAGTTTTAATTTTGATACTGGGCTTGTATGTGAAGCAGCACTTGATTTATTCCAACTTCCTGAACTGGGGCATGACGAAATTAAAGATATTCTAGTAGAAGCCATAGCCGATATGCAAAAGAAAGGCATAACCTCAGCGCAAAGCGATGATTTTGGTTTTGCCGCTCATGAAGAGGTTATAAAAGCATATAGTGAGCTTGCCGCACAGGGCGACTTGGGTATCAGGATTTACCAACAAAATCTATTCTACAATATTGAAGATATCCGAGTATTTTTAGCTAAACAGGCGAACTTTCCTCAACTGACGCCTTTTTATAAACTTGGGCCGATCAAATTACTGAGCGACGGTTCCTTAGGCGCAAGAACAGCTTTTTTATCTTGTTCTTATAAGGATGATTCTACTAATACTGGTATTGCCTGTTTTACTCAAGCAGAGTTAGATGAAATAGTAAATTATTGTCAGGAAAACTCTCAGGCAGTGGCTATACATTGTATTGGAGACGCTGCCCTTGCCAGAGCTTTAAACAGCATCGAAAAGGCAGTAAAAAGCTGTAAAGCCAGAGGCTTACATTTGCGCCATGGTATTGTGCATTGCCAAATAAGCGATCTGCCGCTGTTAAATAAGCTAAAAGACCTTAATTTACTGGCATATATACAACCGATATTCTTGGATTATGATATACATATTGTAGAAGAACGAGTAGGACAAGAGCTGGCAAAAACTAGCTATAATTTTAAAACCTTGCTTGATTTGGGTGTACATGTTTCCCTGGGAACCGATTGCCCAGTTGAATCTTTCGATCCGCTGCCAAATATCTATTGTGCCGTAACCAGGAAAGATTTACAAGGCTTTCCTATAGAGGGTTTTAATGCCAGTCAAGCACTTAAAGTTCATGAGGCGGTTTATTGTTATACGGTAGGCTCTGCCTATTGCTCGCAAGAAGAGAATTTTAAAGGGCAGTTAGCCAAAGGTTTTTTGGCAGATTTGGCTGTTTTGGATAGAGATATTTTTACTATATCTGCCGAGGAAATAAAGGATGCCCGTGTGGTAATGACTATAGTTGGCGGAAAGATAGTGTATTCTGTTTGATTAGAAATTAAAGGGAGGAAGCGGCAAATGAGAGAAATTACGGCTGAGCAAATCACTGCCGTAGTAGAACGTTTATGTATAGATTCGAACTATTATTTACCGCAAGATGTATTACAAGCGCTGCAAGAGGCGCGGGCCAGGGAAACAACTCTTTTAGGGCGGGATATTTTAGATGATGTTTTAAAAAATGCAGAGCTTGCCCGTACTTTTGATCTGCCAATATGTCAGGATACCGGTTTAGCGGTATTTTTCGTAGAAGTGGGACAAGAAGTACATATTGTAAATGGGGGTCTTAATGAAGCTATCGATGAGGGTGTACGTTGTGGGTATAAGAATGGATATCTACGTAAATCTACCGTAGCCGACCCTTTTTTGCAAAGAATAAATATAGGAGATAATACCCCAGCTATTATTCATTTATCTATAGTTCCCGGAGATAAAATAAAGCTTACTATTGCCCCTAAAGGCGGAGGCAGCGAGAATATGAGCGCATTGGCCATGCTTATGCCAAATGCCGGAATATGTGGAATGAAAAGTTTTGTAAAACAAACGGTACAGCAATCCGGGGCTAATGCTTGCCCTCCCCTAATAGTAGGCGTTGGGGTAGGCGGCACTATGGAAATGGCTGCGCTAATTGCCAAAAAAGCCTTATTGCGCACTATTGGGCAATCTCATAATAACCCTCAGGTGGCAGCAGTTGAGCAGGAATTGCTTGCCGAAATCAATGATTTAGGCCTGGGCCCTCAGGGCTTAGGCGGCAGTATCACAGCTTTGGCGGTACATATAGAAACATTCCCTGCCCATTTTGCCAGTATGCCGGTTGCGGTGAACCTGCAGTGTCATGTGGCAAGGCATAAAGAAGCGTTGATATAATAAAAGAGGAGGTAAAATGAGTATAGTGTTGCAAGCACCACTCACCGATGCGGCGATACACCCATTGAGAGCAGGAGATAAAGTGAAGATCAACGGAGTGATTTATGCGGCGCGTGACGCGGTTCATAAGAAACTGGCTCAATTACTGCAAGCGGGGGAACAATTGCCGCTTAAGCTGGCAGGGCAGATAGTGTATTATGCCGGGCCTTGCCCGGCAAAACCGGGGCGGGCGGTTGGTTCTATAGGCCCCACTACCAGTGGGCGTATGGATATTTATACCCCAGCTTTACTTGAACAAGGTTTAAAGGGCATGATAGGCAAAGGCCAGCGTAGTGTGGAGGTAATCGATTCTATGAAAAAGAATAAGGCTGTATATTTCGCTGCCATTGGCGGTGCGGGAGCATTATTGGCTACTTCAGTTAGCGAAGCCACAATAATTGCTTTTCCCGAGCTTGGCGCAGAAGCCTTGTATCGGCTTATGGTGCAAGATTTTCCGGCTATTGTAGCTATAGATAGCAGGGGAAATGATCTTTATAAAAATGCCAGCCTGAATTACAAATAGAAAGGGGTATAAAAAAATGTCTTTAAGGGATGATGCGCTTAGTCTGCATAGAGAGTTTAAGGGCAAGCTAGAAATAATGGGTAAAGTTCCTGTAAATGATATCAGGAGCTTGAGTTTGGCATATACGCCGGGGGTGGCCGAGCCGTGTAAGGAAATAGCGCTGGATGAAGAAAAGGTTTATGAATACACAGCCAAAGGCAATATGGTAGCAGTGGTTACAGATGGTACTGCAGTTTTGGGTTTGGGTGATATAGGCCCGCATGCTGCATTACCGGTAATGGAGGGTAAGGCTGTATTGTTTAAAGATTTTGGCGGCGTAGACGCTTTCCCCATTTGCTTAAATACAAAGGATACAAACGAGATAGTGCGTTTGATACAAATGATAGCCCCTTCCTTTGGCGGTATTAATCTGGAAGATATTTCTGCGCCTCGCTGCTTTGAGATCGAGGAAGAACTAAAAAAAAGCCTTTCTATTCCGGTTTTTCACGACGATCAGCATGGCACGGCAATAGTTGTTTTAGCCGCTTTAATGAACACTTTGCGCTTGATAGGTAAACAGATGCAAACAATTCGCGTGGTAATAAACGGCGCGGGCGCAGCCGGTATTGCTATTGCTAAAATGCTGCTTAATGCAGGTGTTGAAGACATGTTATTGCTTGATAAACAAGGCATTTTATGCGAAGATTGTAATAGTGGCTTGAATTGGGCCCAAATTGAGATGTCTAAGCTGACCAACCGCAGCAAAATATGGGGAAATTTATCAATTGCCCTGAAAGGTGCGGATGTTTTTATTGGTGTTTCGAAGGCTGATGTATTGCATGAGGATTTGATTCGGAGTATGGCTAAAGATCCTGTTGTTTTCGCTATGGCTAATCCCAACCCGGAGATCAAACCGGAGTTGGCAAAAAAAGCGGGCGCCGCGATAGTAGGTACTGGGCGCTCCGATTATCCCAACCAAATTAATAATGTGCTGGCTTTCCCCGGCGTTTTCCGAGGGGCTTTAGATGCCCGCGCCAAACAGATTACCGAGAAAATGAAGATTGCCGCCGCCGGAGCATTATCTAAACTGATAATGGATGAGGAATTAAGCGCCGAGTATATTATTCCCAAGCCATTCGATAAAAGAGTAAGTGCTGCGGTAGCGCAAGCAGTAGCGCAAGCCGCATTAGCCGAAAAGGCAGAGTAAAGATTTTGGCTGCACAATAGACTAACTGTTTTGCATGATGTTTTTTGCAGTGATTTTTGCGCCAAGCCAGGTAGCCAGTTCTGCAAGACCATCACCTTGTATAATTGAAGCCCGGAAAACATTAACCAGGGGATTAATCGCTTTGGTTTGGGCTTCCACCATAATATCGTCAAAAGCAAAATACGTTTTCATATCGTATTTATGTATCACAAGCGCATCCGCTACAGAAAACATCAGGGGGTATTTTTCAACCTTATCATCACCTTCCGGTATACTAAGAAGAGCCAGGCGCAGGTCTTCTCCTATATTAAATTCAGCCGGACAAACTAAATTGCCAATGTTTTCTACAAATAGTACGTCTACCTGCTGTAAATCGAAATAAGGCAGGATATGCTTGATAGACATAGCCTCTATATGACAAGCGCCTGCAGTATTAAGCTGTACAACGGGCAGGTTCAGCTTAGCGATACGGAGCGCGTCTATTTGCCCCGCCACATCGCCTTCAATAACGCCTACACGAAAAGAGGGCTTTAATCTGGCGGCCAATTCTATAATTAAGCTGGTTTTGCCTGCCCCGGGTGAGCCCATAATATTCACCATTAAGACGCTGTTTTTCTTTAGTAGCTCCTTTATCTCTGCACTGCAATCTTCATTCCATTCCATTATTTGTCGTATTACTTTAATTTCCATATCAACTCCATTCCTCCATTCATATATGTTGTCTATGCGTTGATGATGATGCTTTACGCTAGTATTTAACCTTCTTCATTCAATTTCCAGGCTATCTACATAAAACTCCCTGCCTTCTAGCAGGCTTATATGGCTGCTATTGCAAGCAGGGCAAGTAAATATATAGCTTTCTGTTATACCGTGGGCGCCACAATCAAAGCAGCTAATTCTAGCCGGCATTTTTTCTATTAAAAGCAATGCCTGCTCTGCCGCTGTACCGCAGCTCACAATATTAAAATACTCCTGAACCAGCTCAGGCAGTATTCCAGATAGTACACCAACTTTTATATTAATCTTCAGCACCCTGTTAGCCCGATGGACGGTGGCTTCCGTAAGAGCTATATTTAGTATACTTTGTGTTAACGCCAATTCGTGCATACTCAGTGCCCCATTACTATTAATGGCATTTTTAAAGCAAAACATTGCCGGTGCTAAGCATTATCGCCAGATTATTTATCGCGGTTATTTATTCAATATCTATTTCTACATTTTCCTGGGTTTTCCTGTATTAGTCTGGGCTTTAATTAGTTTGAAAAAAAGGAACCGGTCGTCAAGAGACGAATAAATATATCAAATATTATTTCGAGGAGTGTTTTTTATGAGTTTTAGTTTTAATGAGGTGGATCGCTGGTTGGAAGATGCTTTTCCGCAAATGGAAAAAGAGCTATTTCCTTTGTTGGCTTTTCCCACTGTGAAGGGGGAAGCGGAGCCGGGAGCCCCTTTTGGCCGCCCTTTAGCTGAAGCGTTGGATTATTGTTTGCAATTAGCCCAGAATTTGGGTATGGAAGCGGCTAATGTGGATGGTTATGTGGGCTATGCCGATTTACCTGGAGAAACAAAAGAACAGATTGCGGTGCTGGCTCATTTAGATGTGGTACCAGCCAATCCGCAAGATTGGCAAAGCAACCCTTTTCAACCCGAGGTACGTGAAGAACGCATTTATGCCCGCGGTTCCGAAGATGACAAAGGTCCTTTAATGGCTGCTTTGTATGCCGGCCTTGCTCTAGTGCGTTGCGGCGCGCCTTTAAAAAAGACCTTACGCTTCATATTTGGTTGTGATGAAGAAAGTGGCATGTCTTGTGTGGATTATTATCTTAAGCATCATGAACCACCGGAGTGCGGTTTTTCTCCGGACGGTTATTTTCCATTAGTGATTGGAGAGAAAGGATTGGGCAAATTTGCCCTTACCGCTTCTTGGCCAAAAGAAGGCGAAGAACAGTTAAAGCTCTTGTCTATAAAATCGGGCACAGTGGTAAATGTGGTTCCGGATAAGGCAGAAGCGGTTTTAGCCGCAAGCGGTTCTGTTTGTTTTGAAGGTGAACAGGTAACTGGGCTGAGTATAGAGCAGGAAGGAGCCATCTTGCGTATAGTGGCAACGGGCAAAGCCGCCCATGCTTCTACACCAGAAGAAGGTGAAAACGCTTTAGTACAACTGCTACAGTTTTTAGCTCGGCAGGAATTCGGCCCCCGCGGAGCTAAAAGATATATAGAATCTTTGGCAAAGCTGTTTAAAGACCCTTGTTATGGGGCTAGCCTGGGTGTAGCTGATGAGGATGCCTTAAGTAAATTAACCGTATCCCCCGATATATTACAATTAGATGAAAGTGGCGGTTCATTACAATGTGATATGCGCTTTACTTTAACTCGCAATAGTGATTATTTTTATCATAAATTGTTAAGTATTGCTCAGCGCCATGGGCTTGTTTTGGAAAACTGGAATGGCGCAGAACCCCTTTATGCAGGTGATGATAGCCCTTTAGCAGATATTCTTTTACAGGCTTATCGTGATGTTAGCAAAGATACACAAACTAAGCCGCTGATAATTGGTGGCGGCACCTATGCAAAAAAGCTGCCCAATGTGCTGGCTTTTGGCCCTGGTTTACCTGGTGAAACCTTTATGGCGCATCAAGCAAATGAGTTTATTGGACGCCGGGAATTACTTGACGCCGCGAAGATATATGCACGGGCTTTGTATGAATTAGCAAAATAGCACATAGTTAAAGGGCTGCTACCTAAAGTTTTTGTGAACTTAGGTGGCAGCCCATATATTTTAGTAGGGGTTCACCGCCCGTGCGGGCGGCATTTAACCCGGGCCTTGGTGATTAATAACTGCTTTAGGAGAGTCTTTCTTTAAGGCTTTCCAGCTGTGAGCTAAGCCCAGGCGGTAGCTTTTCTCCATAGCTTTTGAAGTTTTCTCTTATGGAGTCGATCTCGGCCAGCCAGGCTTCTTTATCTACGTGCAAGATCATTTCAAGGTCATTTTCACTAATGTTTAGACCGTTTATGTCAAGAGCTTTTGGAGCAGGCAGGTTGCCAATAGATGTAGCAACCGCTTCGCCTGTTCCTTCTGCCCTTTCTACTATCCATTTTAACACACGGCTGTTTTCGCCATATCCCGGCCAGATAAATTTTCCTTCTTCGTTTTTACGGAACCAGTTAACCATATAAATGCTAGGCAACTTGGCAGGATCTTTAGCAGCCTTGCCAATATCCAACCAGTGCTGCAAATAATCGCCCACATGATAGCCCATAAAAGGAAGCATGGCAAAGGGATCGCGGCGCACACCAGCAGCAAGCCCGATAGCGGCGGCTGTTGTTTCCGAACCCATTATAGAACCGAGGAAAATACCATGTTCCCAATTAAAGCTTTCAATAACTAGTGGAATGGTGCTGGCGCGGCGCCCGCCTATAAGTATTGCAGATACCGGTACACCGGCAGGATCTTCCCATTCGGGTGCAATGACCGGGCACTGAGCAGCAGGGGTAGTAAAGCGCGCATTGGCGTGTGCAGCGGTTTTGCCACAATCAGGAGTCCAATCATTACCTTCCCAGTCGATTAAGTGTTCCGGCGCCGGAATACCACTTCCTTCCCACCATACATCGCCGTCGTCGGTTAAGCCAACATTTGTGTAAATGGTATTTTTTTGTATTGTTTCCATAGCAGCCGGGTTAGATTGCATCGAAGTTCCCGGAACAACGCCAAAAAATCCCGATTCGGCATTAATAGCATAAAGCCTGCCGTCTTCTCCAAACTTCATCCAGGAAATATCGTCTCCAATGGTTTCTACTTTCCAGCCGGGAACTGTTGGCGTGAGCATGGCTAAGTTGGTTTTGCCGCAAGCGCTGGGAAAAGCGCCGCATATATAGGCAATTTTCCCTTTTGGGTCGGTAATTTTTAAAATAAGCATATGTTCCGCCAGCCAACCCTCGTCTTTAGCCTGTACGCAAGCGATTCTTAAGGCAAAGCACTTTTTGCCTAAGAGCGCGTTTCCACCATAACCGGAACCATAGGACCAAATAAGCCTTTCTTCCGGAAAATGGCTGATATATTTTTGATCGATCGAGGGAGCGCAAGGCCAAGTGGAATCTTTTTCTCCGGGTTCCAATGGTTTGCCTACCGAATGCAGGCATTTAACAAATTCCCAGCCTTCTTCTATCAATGCAAGAACTTCATTCCCAATTCTGGTCATAATTCTCATATTTGCTACAACATAAGCGCTGTCGGTTATTTCTACCCCTATTTTGGATATCGGCGAACCTATGGGACCCATCGAGAAAGGAATGATATATAATACTCTTCCCTTCATGCAGCCGGAGTATAGTTTGGTCATGGTAGCTTTTAATTCTATTGGGTCTACCCAGTTGTTGGTGGGGCCGGCGTCTTCTTGTTTTTTTGAGGCAATAAAAGTCCTGTTTTCAACTCGTGCTACATCAGTTGGGTGGCTTCTGAAAAGGAAACAGCCGGGTTTTTTTTCTTGATTTAAAGAGATAGCCATACCCGCGTCGACCATTTCTTGCATGAGTATGTCGTACTCCTGTTGAGAACCATCACAGAGGTGGATGCTATCTGGCTGACACAGCTTTACAACTTCATTGATCCACTCTTCAAGCAAACTGTTTTTGAATGAAAGCATTACTTTCAATCTCCCTTCACACTATATTTATTCTTTCTACATCATTATATAATGAGTTATGCTATTGGTCAATTATAAAGGAAATTCTGAAGATTGCATGAATCTACCGCACTGTATACCGTTACTTCCGGCGTAATGATCCAAGGTGGGCTGCGCCCACAACCCAATTGCTTCTGACTACGCATGCTGGATCACAACGGCTAGCTCTTGGTTAAGTCGGGAGCGGCGCAGCCCAGTGGCTAGTGAAGGAATGTTTTGCTGTGCAAAAACAATTGAAAGTAAAACATGCAGCTTAACGGCTTTAACAACTTGTTTTTTAAAAGTTGTTGCAGGGTAAGTGACTAATTTATAACTCAAAAAACCGCTTGACTTGCCCAAAGGTTTAGTTTAATATAAGCATAGACGCCACCTCCTTGCGGAGGAGAGCTAACCGCAAGCTACCCCTCCCCTTTATAAATAAAAATACTTTAGAAACGCAAAAAAAGATGCTATAAATAATCAATCTACTTGATTCACATTTGCATATAGTTTTTAAACAAAAGGAGAAATAGCCATGAGGTTAAAAGAGATGCGGAAAGCAGCTGGATTATCTGTGCCTAAGCTGGTCGAGATTACAGGCATACCTCGCCGCACTATCCAAGAGATAGAGAATCGCGGTGACTGTATGGTCTCTAGAGCCCTTAAATTAGCCGATGCTCTGGGAGTAACACTTAATGAGTTATGCGAGCAATCAGCTGAATAGATACAGACAAAAATTACTTGCCCCGCGAGTATGTTCACCAACAACTGGTGAGACCATTAACATAAGAGCAGCATTTACGTAACAAAAGCCTGCTATCATTTGCGATAGCAGGCTTTATGCTTTGGTAGGCCGTACGGGGCTCGAACCCGGGACACCCTGATTAAGAGTCAGGTGCTCTACCAACTGAGCTAACGGCCCGAACAGATAAAATTATACTATCACTGCACTCTTTCGTCAATAGGCAGAAAAAATTTTCTTATTTATTCTCTTATATAAAGAATACCTATGACTAAATTTCCTTCAAAAGTAAAAATCAGGCTACCTTTTCCTCTGGAATATGAGAGTTGGTCGCCACTTTGTGTAAAATCTTCACCATAAGCCTTTTTTACGTTTTCTACCATACAGCCTATATATAAGCCCTCGGGCGTGACTACGCTGTCGTCGGTAAGAATTATCGAAAGAACATGTTCCACGCCGTTTTCCGGATAGGTGGTAAGCTCAAAACCGGGGTAAAAGTACGTTATATCTAAACCGTCAAAGGCGCAACTGGGCGCTTTAAAAACATCTTTTGGTTTGGGAAGTTGCGCAAGTAACGGTGATGCTTCGGCGCATACATAAATTTCAGCGTCATATGCCTCAAATAAGTATCCTCGCTCTATTGCTTGCATATTCTCTGCGTCTGCCGGTAGTTTTGTGGCAAGTTGCTCCTTAAGATCACTATTCGACACTTGTGTAAATTGCACTTGTTCCGTAGTATTTTTAGAACAAGAAGTCAGCAATATTAGCAGGCAAATTGCCGTATTAATCAATTTAATTATATATCTTATTATAGGAAACATTCCTTTTATATCATGTTAGCAGCCAAAAATAAGTATAATACAAATATCTTAGAAAAGCAAGCTTGCTTAGAAATTCCAAAAAGAAGGAAAAATAATATCTGCGTCGAAAGAATGATTGAAAAAATAATTACTAATTTAATATGGTTCTTCG
Source organism: Bacillota bacterium (assembly GCA_009778255.1). Lineage (GTDB taxonomy): Bacteria > Bacillota > Dehalobacteriia > UBA4068 > UBA4068 > WRKD01. The sequence continues at coordinate 1,147 of WRKD01000207.1, read as the reverse complement.
CAAGCTGTTATTAATGACAGCGGCATGGAACGGGGTGCGATTCCCCACGAACGGGTCACTGTGAAGCCCGGCCGGTTCTCTTTTGAAACGGCGGGATAAGTCAGATACATGGCGAGTGGAACCAGCTACTTCCTCGAAATAGGTAGCTGTCTTTTGTATGTAAAAGGCGCTGAGACCGAGGAGTAGTACGGTCTTGGTGCTTTGTTTTTGGCGGATACTACGGCGGGCTGCTGCGCAGCCCGAGTATTGCGGGCTACTTCGCAGCCCGAGTGTTGAGTGCTGAGTTTTGAGTGTTGAGTTATGAAAAGAAAGGGATGGAATGATGATTATGAGAAAAACAAAAATAGGTTTAGTGCTGATTGCGCTGCTGCTGGCGCCGGTTATGATGCTGGGATTTATGACGATCTTCGCACAGGCGGAAAGCGGAGATATTAGTGTATTCGTTACAATACAGTTGGACGATACCGGGCTTTATATGGCAAAGCAGCAGTTCACGGTTGAAGCCGATCTTTCCGAACGCTACGGTTATATTGACGCGTACAAAGGCGCCCAGGCAACAGCCCTTGACGCCCTGGTGGCGGCACATATAGCCATGTTCGGCGACGAGGATTTGGAGGAGTGGCTTAAGGTCGATAGCAGCGGAACTATGAAATTGTTGGCAGGTGAGGATGCCCAAAACAGCTACTTCTTCGTCAACGGCGCTTTTGCCATTGACGAAGAAACCGGTTTTGGACACTCGGTGAGTACCGCGACGCTGGCAGATGACGACAAACTGCTTTTCTATCTAATTCAAGACACCTCGTATTTGTCGGATTCGCTGGTGTGGTTTGCGGATGCGAGCGGCAATAGGGTCGACACTATCACGGTAAAGGCGGGTGAAGAATTCGAGGTAACCCTTGTTGGCTACATGGCTATGTGGGCATGGTATGGTGGTGTTGAGGATCATATAGAGCTGGTCGAGGATGCACAGATCGTTATACTTGACCTGGACGACACCCCGGGTTTCAGGTGGGCGCTCTTCGGGGAGGAGCTTGGGCTGACCGATGACGACGGAACGCTCTCTATTACCTTTGATGAACCTGGTACGTACATCCTTTCCGCCTATGACGATTCTGGCTGGGATATGCCATTTACGGCTCCCTGGCTG